>JAQBPF010000189.1 GCA_028287665.1 Deinococcus sp.
CGGCCCGGCCACCTTTACTGGCAAACATCAGACGCACCAGCGTTGCAGTCTTGGTTTTGCCCGACAACAGGCTCACGCCGTTGGTGTCGTCCTTGAAATCAATGCCGACCCAACCCTGGGGATAGCTGAACGAAAACGGGAGCTTGGGGTCGCTGAATTTAATCAGGGTTTGTGCGCCTGCCAGCGGAAGAAGCGAAACGAGAGCCGAGGCCAGAACAAAACGGGGAACCTTCATGGGCTGCACCGTAGCAACTGAATGTGAGCGCGGGCAGTGAGTTGGGTAGAGGGCGGCTGGGAGTGCAGAAGACTTTCGGTCAGAATCAACCGTCAGGCCCAGACCTGACTGTGGAGAGCACAAATTAGCGGCTGGGAGGCAGGGTATCGAGGCCCACGGTGGTGACATAGGGCACCAGCCCCAGCCCACGCGCTTTCTGATATGTGCTGGCGATCAGGGCAGGCGTGTTGGCGTAATCCAGCGTGAAGACAGGTTTGCCCGCCTTCTTCCAGAGCCGGTAGTCGGCCAGTTGGCTGCGTTCGCGCTCCGGTTCGGTGGGTCGGTCGGTGGCATACACAAAGGTTTCTTCCTGACCTGTGGCGTCCACACACGCCGCGTAACGGGGGTCCAGCAGCAGGTCGGCGGCATTCTGGGGAATGATCAGAAATTCGGGATCGCGGGCGTGGGCGTGGGCGGCAACGCGGCACACCCAGGCCACCATCTCGGCACGGGCGCTGGGGCGCTGCGGGTTGCGCTGGTAGGCATCGATCAGGTCCATATAGGTGCCGTGGAAACCGGAGTCGATGGCCTGGTCCAGTTGCGCGAGGGCGGTTCGCTGCCAATCGGCGTTCCAGTAGGCCACATCGTAGTTGCCGGGCCAGGCGGGGTCTTCGGCCAGAATCCAGGCCGGATGGCCCACACGCCAGCCGGGTTGCCAGTAGGGGCGGTAACTTTCGGCGGCGCCCATACTCAGGTACGCCACCAGCAGTTTGCCCTGAGCGGCCCGCTTCACCTCAGGCTTTGGCCAGGGCACGCCGTTATCGTCGGTGGCATCGACGACCACCAGATCGAAGCGGCTTTTTGCCACCGCACTCAGGCGTGCCGTGCTGTAATTGGTGAGCTGGATTCCCCAGGTCTTGACACGGAGCAGTTGCTGATGCCGCGACATCGGGGCGACAACCTGTGGAGTGGGGGCAGGACACCAGCCGAGCAGCACAGGCCACATCAGCAGGGGCCACGCCGTCAGGCAGAGGGAAAAGAGCATGGCAAACCTCCAGGCAAACTCAGGTCACGGTTGGTCACAAAGGTAGGCAGCGCGTAGTGCGCGGCGCGGGCATAGGCAAACGCCGCCAGGGCGAGCGCATCCTCATCAAAAACTGGCTCAGCGGCTGGGTCAGGAGGGGCGGCGCACTCCAGGGCAGCGTAATCCAGGGCGTAGGTAGACAGGCCAGCCGCCCTCAGGGCCGAGAGCCAGTAAGCCGTATACACCAACCCCTGGTCGTCGTGGGCAGCTGGCGCAGGAGAATGTGTGGTACTGAACGCCTCGAACAGCACCGACTGGATGGAGGGGGTCAACTCCGGCAGCAGCTCAAAGCCGCGGTTGGCCATCAGCGTGGCACCCGGCGCAAGCCGACGCACCGCCCGTACCAACTTCAGCGTGGCGGCGGGTTCGGCACTGTCAAGCGTGTCCAGCAGAAGTCCATCGGTATGGGTCAGGACCTGTTCAGCCCGTCTCAGCAGGACGTCACGCCAGCCGGGATGGGCCGCATCGACAATGACACTCCCCCAGGTCGTGTTGACGGCCCGGTGGTAGGGAGCGCTGCCGGGAACACAGGGATCATCACCAAAGGCGTGGTCTTCTCCGATGCTCAGGTAGGCCAACACACGGGTGCCCCCCGCCCGCAAAGCTTGCAGGTCGGCGGCGGCGTACAGCGTGGGATGCAGCACCACCAGATCAAAGCCCCCCAACGTGCGGACGGCCTGCGGGGTAGCGGGGCCGTAATACACGCTGAGGGGACGGGGCTGGGCAGGAAGGGTCAGGGGTTCAGTTTAACTGGCGCGGCTTATCTGGTTCTCACAAGGACATCGACAGTGCTGCTGATGTTCAAGGGAGAGGCCTCATAAGCTCCGTAAAAAGTGCCGCCCCAGAACCCTGTCAGGGTGACCAGGGTGACGGGCACTGCCGTTCCGACACGGGTCAGCCTGACAGCACTGGTCGTGGGGTTCCAGATGGCTGTGTAAGTTTGGGACGCAGCCGCACATCCAGGGCATCAGACACAGTGGGGCGCGGCAAGCGTGGACGGCCCGGCAGACGGTCTTCATCCTGCGTGCTGGCCTGTTCGGTCCACATTTCCAGCGTGAGGCGGGCGGCCCGTGCGCCTTCCAGCACGCCCGTCAATGGACCTTTGGCACCCTGCTCAGACAGGGCCCGCAGGGCCACCCCAAAGGCCGTGACGTCCAGCGTACACAGGGCCTCCAGAACATCGCCATAGGCGGATAAAATGGCGCCTTCACGGGCCCGGTCGATGCGAACCGTGGAAGCAGGCCCCCACAGCGGCACCTGCGTAAAGCGGACATTGCTCGGCAGTTCCAGGGCGGGCCGGGCAAAAGGAACGCCGCTGATGGCCTGCACCGAAAACATGTGTTCGGGAAGGCCGCGCACCAGCTGATCGACCCACACGCTGACCCCACCGTGCGCCTGAGGATAGGTCCCTTCGGTGTAGAGCGCCACGCGGCGGGAGGAAGCTGAGAGTTGAGGAGGAACTAGATTCATGAAGACTCACTCGAAACACATGAGAAGGCGAGAGGAAGCGCGGCGGATATTGAGAGAAAGTATCTAATTTCGGGTCCGAAATGTGAAAAATTAGGGTACAAGAGTCAAACCCACCCATTGGGGGTACTGCGCTAGGCGTGGGCACCTATCCGGAGATTTATCGTCCTGGACGGGAATGCGATGTTTCAGCTCGGAAAACGTCGCCGTTAATGTAAGACGCCTGTCAGACACGACCATGAAAAAAATGTCCAT
>JAQBPF010000213.1 GCA_028287665.1 Deinococcus sp.
TGGAAGAAGCCTTTGCGGTTGCCAGCACGACTGCGAATCCGGCAGACCTTGCGGCAGCGGCGGCAGAGTTGCGGCTGGGTCGCTGCACCCTCACGCAGCAGAACTAGCGGCCTGCTGGCTTGGCATCCCCTTCATCTTGCCCCGTTTGTAAACATCGCTTGAGCTTGAGCTTGTCTGACCCGGGTGTGCGCCTGCCACACTTGCCCCATGCCAGACAAAGACGACAAGAACAAGGGCCACACCAGCCTTCCCGACCAGTACGACCGCAGCAAAACGGAAGTGCAGGAAATTGAGGACGGCCACAAGCCCAATCTGAAGGGTACGAACGACCGCGAGGCCACCGCCGCCCGCAACAACGAGCATGAGGGCCACAAAGAAAAGCAAGATGTGGAAGAAGCCCGCTCGGTTCCGGCCAGCAAGCAGGGCTGAGTCAAGTCCACGACAAGAGGAGGCCGGGGCGAAATCCCTGGCCTCCTCTTTTTGCACTGAAAAGGTAAGCAGCGGCTTTTAGGGAGCGGTCACAACCTCCTCGACCAGAAGAGGATCAGTGACAGGATGGAGATGCAACTCCAATTCGCTGACATCGATTCCCGGGGCTGACCTGATCCATGCTGCACATGCCTGGTAGTTAAAAGCGACACGGCGGTGCCGAACAGACCATGCATTATTGCGCCGTGTCAGTAAAGCCCACCTTGCTCTTGGATCACCGTCGTTTTGAAAAGAGAGCGGGCCGACGTTGATCAGCAGACGACCATCCAGCATTCGCACTTCTTCGCGGTGCATATGTCCGACCACGACAACTTCTACACTGCTGGGAATATCGAGCCGCTCCCGAACCTCGTGATCAGAGCGCTGTCTGAAGGCCTGTCCATCCCAGGTAAACAGGAGGCTGTCCCAGGGGGAGGCAGGCGTGCCGTGGGCAGCCAAAACGCTTTCTTCAGCAAGGAGTGCGGTTAGAGGCAGCGTGGCCAGCCGTTCCCGTTCCCTTTCGGGGAGCTGGTGGGCAAGCCACGCCTGAAGGCGGATGTGTGCAGGAGTCAACTGATGTGTTGGCAGAATGAGCCGTTCGTCATTGTTGCCCCGCACCTCTACGGCGTTCAGAGCAAGTTGTAATTCCAAAGCGGCTGCTGGGTTGGCTTGCCCCCAGACCTGATCTCCCAGGTTAACGATGATGTCAGGCTGCGCTTTGCGAATATCGGCTATGACTTCTTCTGCGGCAAAAGCATTGCCGTGAACGTCTGTCAGTACCGCAATCGAAATGTCCTGAGCCATGTCTGACTCTAACGGACATCTGACCAGTGGCCCGCCTTAGCCTCTTACCTTGGATCCGTCATGAGCGCCGCCCGCGCTGCCGCACCTTCTGCCCCGGCACCGTCGCTTGCTTGAAGTCCTTGCCCTGCAACTTGGCTTCAATGGCCCGGATCTGGTCGCGCAGGCTGGCCGCACGCTCAAAGTCCAGGTCTTCCGACGCCTGCCACATATCCAGCTCCAGATCGGTCAGTTGGCCGTTGAGGGTGTCGCGGTCGTCGCCCAGCGTCACGTTGTCCGGGTCGTCCAGATTGGCTTCCTCGCCGCGAATCACGTTGCGAATGCCCTTGACGATGGTGGTCGGCGTGATGCCGTGTTCCTCGTTGAAGGCGGTCTGTTTCTCGCGGCGGCGGCGGGTCTCTTCCATCGCGCTGTGCATGGCGGGCGTAATCGTGTCGCCGTAGAGGATCACCTCACCGTTCACGTTACGGGCGGCGCGGCCAATGGTCTGAATCAGGGCGCGTTCGGAACGCAGGAAACCGGGCTTGTCGGCGTCCAAAATCGCCACCAGCGACACTTCGGGCAAGTCCAGCCCTTCGCGCAGCAGGTTGATGCCGATCAGCACGTCGTAATGGCCCAATCGCAGGTCGCGGATAATCACCTGCCGCTCCACGCTGTCGATGTCGGAGTGCATGTAGCGGGCGCGAATCCCCTTTTCCAGCAGGTACTCGGTCAGGTCTTCGCTCATGCGCTTGGTCAGGGTCGTAACCAGCACGCGCTCGCCCTTGCTGGCCCGCTCGCGGATTCGGCCCAGCAGGTCGTCGATCTGACCCTGAATCGGCTTCACGCTCACGGGCGGGTCGACGAGGCCCGTGGGCCGGATGATCTGGTCGGCCTGGTTGTCGCTGTTCTCGCGCTCGAAGGGGCCGGGCGTGGCCGACACATACACGGTCTGCCCGGTCTTCTCCATGAATTCCTGAAAATTCAGCGGGCGGTTATCCATCGCGCTCGGCAGCCGGAAGCCGTAGTCCACCAACGTTTGCTTGCGGGCGCGGTCGCCGTTCGCCATGCCGCCAATCTGCGGCACGGTGACATGCGATTCGTCGATAAAGGTAATGAAATCGTCAGGGAAGTAATCCAGCATGGTGTACGGCGTATGCCCCACCGCCCGCCCGTCGATGTGCCGCGAATAGTTTTCGATGCCGGAGCAGTAGCCCAGCACTTTCAACATTTCTAAGTCGTACAGCGTGCGCTCTTTAAGACGCTGTGCTTCCAGGAGCTTGCCCACCGATTTAAAGTATTCCAGCCGCTCATCGAGTTCCTGTTGAATGGTCACGATGGCCCGCTCTATGTTTCCGGCGCTGCTGACGTAATGCTTGGCCGGATACACAACTGTGGCGTCAAGGTCAGCCAATCGGTCGCCCGTTACTGGATGCACCACCGTAATTCGTTCTATGTCCTCGCCCCACAATTCCACCCGTAGGGGCTGTTCATCGTAACTGGGCCAGATCTCGACCATGTCGCCCTTAACCCGGAAGCGTCCCGGCGACATTTCCAGGTCGTTGCGTTCGTACTGCATATTCACCAGTCGGCCCAAGATTTCATCGCGGCTGATCTGGCCGCCCACCTTCATGATCAAGTTCAGGGCAGTGTATTCGGCAGGATCACCGAGGCCGTAAATACAGGATACCGACGCCACGACAATCGTATCCCGCCGGGTCAGCAGACTGCGGGTAGTGGAATGCCGCAATCGCTCGATTTCCTGGTTGATGGCTGCGTCTTTTTCAATAAACAGGTCTTTGCCGGGAACATAGGCTTCGGGCTGGTAATAATCGTAGTAGGAAATAAAGAATTCGACGGCGGCATCGGGAAAGAACTCCTTGAATTCGGAGGCCAGCTGTGCGGTCAGAATTTTGTTGGGGGCCATGATCAGGGCAGGCCGCCCGGTTTCCTCGATCACTTTGGCAACGGTGTAGGTTTTGCCCGTGCCAGTCGCGCCCAACAGTGTCTGAGAGCGCAGGCCGGAGTTCAGGCCGTCTACGAGACTGCGAATGGCGGTCGGTTGGTCGCCGGACGGAGTGAATTCAGACTGTACCCGTAGCATCCCCCCAGTTTACGCTCTGGGCGTACTTGGATGAAAGGGGGAAAGGCTGCAAAGGCCCTGAACCCGTGCTAATTAACACAGCCTAAGTATTGTGGCCTGCATGGACTGCCTGCCTTGTCAGCCAAGCCCGAATTTCGGCGTCTGAGCGCAGAACTACGACTTTCAGGTGCGGCACTTGCGCCAACTCTTGCCGCTGCCGTTGGGCCTGTGGTGGAAAGTGCCAGATGTCCAATAGCAGGGCGCGGGAAGGCCACTTGGCTCCATCGTGGCGGGCGTGAGGACGCAGATTCAGACGTTCTCGCCAGAAGGCCCGCCACAGGCACAGCAGGCGCGGCGGCCTCAGAAAGACCACCAGATCGGCGCGGAAGGCCCGCTCCCTCAGGGTGGTACTGAAATTCCCGTCCACAATCCAGCGTTCGGCGGCCAACGCCTCGGCCAGGCGCTGTTGCCACACGGCAGATTCAACCTTGACCCAGCCGGGATTCCAGTACAACTCGTCCAGATGAATGAGGGGCAAACCAGTTCGGGCCGCTAGTTTTTTGGCAAGGGTGCTTTTGCCTGCGCCGGGGCTGCCCACGATCAAGACTCGATTCATGGATAGTTGCTCAGCGGTCATGTGCGGCCACCTGCTCACCCAACTCGGTCTGAGCCACGCCCAAAAACGCCTGCACGATGGGGTCAAGCGGGCTGCGGCCAACGTTGCTGCGCTGCCACACTGCCACGATTTCTACCACTGGTGCGCCGTCCACTGGTCGGTACACCACCCCCGGCAAGGCCAGCCGCTCGAAGAAGGCAATCGGTAAAAACACGCCCACGCCAGCGGCCACCAACGACAGCAGCGTCGGAATTTCTATGGCTTCCTGCGTCACGTTGGGGGTAAAGCCTGCGCCCGCGCACCAGCGCATGACCTGATCGAAGTAGGTGGCCCGCAACTGGCGCGGAAAGAACACGAACGGTTCGCCCGCGAGGTCTGAAATCTTGAGCTTGCGCTTGCGGGCCAGCGCGTGACCGGAGGGCAGCGCCGCCACCAGCGGTTGCCGCCACAGAGCGCGGGAATCCAGGTTCGGATCGCGCACGGGCAGCAGCATCAGCCCCACATCCACCTGCCCGCCGCGCAGGGCCGCTTCCTGTTCCTGCGCCGTCAATTCGCGCAGGTCTACCGACACGTTGGGATACAACTCGCGGAACTTCCGCACGATTTCGGGCAGCCCGCCAAAGGCCAGCCC
>JAQBPF010000011.1 GCA_028287665.1 Deinococcus sp.
CCCGGATGCATCCCGATGCCGCCGAAGCCAGCGTGATCCGCACCTACCTGACCTGGGTCACGGAACTGCCGTGGAACACCCGCAGCGAAGACCGTCTGGACGTGCCCGAAGCCGCCCAGATTCTGGATGACGACCACTACGGGCTGGAGAAAGTGAAGGACCGCGTGCTGGAATTCCTGGCCGTGCGCCGTCTGCGGAAAGAGCGTGCCGAGCGCGGCGAACTGAGCGCCGAGGACGTGAACAAGGGGCCGATCTTGGTCTTCACCGGGCCTCCCGGTGTGGGCAAAACCTCCATCGCGCAGAGCATTGCCAAGGCGCTGGGCCGCAAATATGTGCGGATTGCTCTGGGCGGCGCACGCGACGAGTCCGACATTCGGGGCCACCGCCGCACCTACATCGGCGCGATGCCCGGACGCCTGATTCAGGGCATCCGCACGGCAGGCACCAAGAACCCCGTGATTCTGCTGGACGAGGTGGACAAGCTGGGCACCAGCTATCAGGGCGACCCCTCCAGCGCCCTGCTGGAAGTCCTTGATCCCAGCCAGAACCAGCACTTCACCGACCACTACCTGGGCGTGGCGTTCGACCTGAGCGAAGTCATGTTTATCGCGACGGCCAACTACCCCGAGCAGATTCCTGCTGCCCTGATGGACAGAATGGAAGTCATCGACTTTTCCAGCTACATCGAGCAGGAGAAGCTGGAGATTGCCAAGCGCTACCTGATGCCCCGCCAGCTGACCCAGAACGGCCTGAAGCCCAACCAGATCAGCTTTACCGACGCGGCTCTGGAGCGCCTGATCAGCCACTACACCCGTGAAGCAGGCGTGCGGAATCTGGAGCGCGAGATCGGCACGGTGGCCCGCAAGGTGGCCCGCCGCATCGCCACCGCCGAAGTGAAGCGCGTGAAAGTGACCGACAAGGAATTGGATCGCTACCTCGGTCAGGCCCGCCACACGCCCGAAACGGAAAACCGCGAAGACATGGTGGGCGTCAGCACCGGCATGTTCTACACCCCGGTGGGCGGAGACATCCTGTTCGTAGAAACCAGCGTGATGCCTGGCAAGGGTCTGGTGCTGACCGGGCAACTCGGCGACGTGATGAAGGAGTCGGCCCGCGCCGCCCTGACCTACGCCAAAACCAACAGCGAGCGCTTCCACATCGACAAGTCGCGCATCGACGACAGCGAAATTCACGTGCACGTGCCCGCCGGAGCCATTCCCAAAGAAGGCCCCAGCGCGGGCGGGGCCATGGCGACCAGCCTGATCAGCGCCCTGACCGGCATTCCCGCCCGGCACGATGTCGCCATGACCGGCGAGATGACCCTCACAGGCCGTTATCTGCCCATCGGCGGCCTGAAAGAGAAGGTGCTAGGCGCACGCCGCGCCGGAATCAAGCACATCATCATGCCCAAAGCCAACGAACCCGACCTGCGCGACATTCCCCTGCACCTCCGCAGCAGCATGCGTTTCCACCCCTGCGAAACCGTGGACGAAGTGCTGGACGTGGCCCTCGTGGGCGGCCTGAAGGCACTGGAACGCGGCGCAGGCCTGAGCAACGTTCCTGCCCCCGAAACGCCCAAGCGCAAGGCGGGCCGCCGGGGTGCCGGAGCCAGCGCCTAAGCCTATCCCTGAAGCCACTCAAGCTTAATCTTTGCCCCCTGTCAGCGATGGCGGGGGGTTCTGCTTTGCTCGGCCCCCCGTTATCCTGTAGCCGATGTCTGTTCCGCTCACGTTTTTGGTGGCCAGCCCGCACTTGCGCGGCGGCATCTTCGAGGGCGCAGTGATCTTGCTGCTCGAACACGATGCCAAGGGCGCTATGGGATTGATCATCAACGCGCCCATGTCTCAGTCCGTGTCCGAACTGCTGCCCGATATGCCGGGGCAAGCTGGCCCAGCGTGGCGCGGCGGCCCAGTAGACCGCACGCTGGGATGGTGCCTGTACCGCACGCCGCTAAATCTGGAGGGAGAAGTTCGCCTGAACACCGACCTGCTGGTCACGAGCAGTTTGGATGTGCTGCGGGCCGTGATGGAATCGGGCCAGGACTACATGCTGGTGCTGGGGTACGCCGGGTGGGACGCAGGCCAGCTGACCGAAGAGGCCCGCGTGGGCATGTGGATCTGGGTAGAGCAGGACAACCCAGACCTGATCTGGAAGACGGAGGCCGAAGACCGGTGGGCCGAAGCCCTCGCCCAATTGGGCGTGACGCCGGGAACGATCATGCCGGGCGGGGCGCAGGCTTAGGCAGAACGGCTCACCCTCTTCGGGGGTACTGTTCGTCCGGGTTGGTCAGGCACTTGCGTGCTTCCGGGGGTCATGCTACTATCCCTCTCGCGCCCGAAAAAGGCGCATGGCTCCGGCCCAAGCTGTGAATCTGCTTTAAGCGACGTTCACAGGTATTCGGCAGTAGCTCAGCGGTAGAGCGTCCGACTGTTAATCGGATGGTCGTAGGTTCGATCCCTACCTGCCGAGCCAAAAAAATTCCCCCGCCCAGTGCGGGGGTTTTTGCTGTTCTCTCCAATCAGACCGATCACTCAGCGCGTTTTCGTCACCTTGCTCAGCAGCGGGGGCGCGTCTGGATTTAAGCCCCGGTGCAGGGCCAGATGCGCGGCGTACAGGTAAAAGGCCAGCGCACTTGCCACCGGGTCGGTCAGGGCGTGCCCCGTCTGCGGGGTGGTCAGGGTGCTGCCTGCTGCTGGGCCGATGGTACGGAGGTCGGCCCCGGTGGTCAGCAGATCGGCGTAGGCGGCAGCTGTGGCACTCTGGGCGGCGTCGGCGGGCGCAAACCCCAATAGCGGTACGCCTTCGGCCAGCAGACGCTTGGGGCCGTGGCTGAATTCGGCGGCAGAGTAGGCTTCGGCGTGAATGCCCGACGTTTCTTTCAGTTTCAGCGCCGCTTCTTGGGCGATGCCGAAATGCAGCCCCCGCGCCAGCACCAGCAAATTGTCGGCAAAGCGGTAGCGTTCGGCCAATTCGCTGGCGGCGGCTTCCAGCTCCAGCGTGCGCGTCAGGGCAACGGGTAGAGCGTGCAGGGCAGTGTTCAGGGCGTCGCCTTCGGTGAGGGCGGCCAGTACAGGCAGGAAGGCGGTCAGACTGGCGAGGTAGCTTTTGGTAGCCGCTACGGCGCGTTCTTCACCGCATTTCAGGGGAAGCACGAATTCGGCGGCCCCGGCCAGATCGCTGTCTTCCACGTTCACGAGGGCCACCGTCAGCGCCCCGCCCTCGCGTGCCATCCGCACGTTTTCCACCACATCCGGGCTGGCCCCACTTTGCGATACGGCGATGACCAGTGCGCCGCGCAGATCCAGCCGCGTGCCGTACAGGGTATGCACGCTGGGGCCGAGACTGGCGACGGGCAGCGCCAACTGCGTCTCCAGCGCGTATTTCAGGAAGGTGCAGGCATGATCGCTGCTGC
>JAQBPF010000310.1 GCA_028287665.1 Deinococcus sp.
CCGCCACCGGAGCCTTGAGAGGCACGCCCGCGTCCATCAGCGCCAGCGTTCCGGCGCACACGGTCGCCATGCTGCTGCTGCCGTTGGATTCCAGCACTTCACCCACCACGCGGATCACGTAGGGGAATTCCTCGAAGGTGGGCAGCACGGCGCGGATGGCCCGTTTTGCCAGGTTGCCGTGCCCGATTTCGCGGCGAGACTGCCCGCCCATGCGCTTGACCTCGCCCGTGGAGTACGGCGGGAAATTGTAGTGCAGCAGGAATTTGTCGTTGTCGTCCAGCGTGAGGTCATCGACCAGCAGGTTGTCGCGCTCGGTGCCCAGGGTGGCGATGCCCAGCACCTGGGTTTCTCCACGCGTAAAGATGGCGCTGCCGTGAGCGCGGGGCAGGCTACGGGTTTCGATCCAGATGGGGCGCACGGTCTTGGAGTTGCGTCCATCGGCCCGCATGTCTTCTTCCAGAATCAGGCGGCGGAGTTCCTGCTTTTCTACCTTGCCGAAGGCCGTCTTCAGGGCAGCAACGCGGGCTTCCGCGCCGTCCACTTCACCTTCGGGAATCTGGGCGGCAATCAGGCGGTCGCGCAGGGCCTTCAGATTCGCGCTGCGTTCCTTCTTCTTGGTGGTCAGCAGGGCGTCGCGCAGGCCAGCGGTGCGGGCGGCGGCGGCCAACTCCGGCACGAGGTCGGTGGTCAGGTCGCCTTCGGCCAACAGGTTGAATTTTTCCTGGCCCAGTTCGGCCCGCATGGTTTCGATCAGGGAAATCACGCCCTGCATCTCGGCGTGGGCAAACTCGATGGCCCCCACGATCAGTTCCTCACTGACGGTCTGTGCGCCCGCTTCCACCATCATCACGGCGTCACGGGTTCCGGCCACCACGAGGTCCAGCACCGAACGGTTCAGTTGCTCGGTGGTGGGGTTCAGCACGTATTGGCCGTCCACCTGGCCCACGCGCACGCAGGCGGTGGGGCCGCCCCAGGGAATATCGCTGATGCTCAGGGCCGCCGAAGCGCCGATGGGTCCCAGTACGTCGGGAAGGTTCTGCTGATCGGCGCTGATCACGGTGATGATGACCTGCGTTTCGTGGCGGTAGCCCTTGGGAAACAGGGGCCGAATCTGGCGGTCGGTGATGCGTGCGCCCAGAATGGCCTTTTCGCCGGGGCGTCCCTCGCGTCGGTGGAACGATCCGGGAATCTTGCCTACCGCGTAATGCCTTTCTTCAAATTCCACCGTCAGGGGCAGGAAATCCAGCGGACTCTTTTCTTCGCGGGCCTGCGCGGTCACCAGCAACATCGTGTCGCCGTAACGCAGGGTCACGCTGCCGCTGACCAGTTTGGCCAATTTGCCCGTCTCGATGCTCAATTCGCGGCCACCCAGCATCGTCGTATACGTTTTTCCAATCATGGGGGCAGTCTATCCCGCCCGCTCTGCCGATACCGGGGCGTGAGGTGTATTCTGTGCCCACCGAGGTGCAACTTATGATGAACCGGATGGGCCTGAGTGCCCTGTTGACTGTCACCTTGCTCGCCGCCTGCGGGCAGCCTTCATCCCCCACTTCTACGGACACGGCTGGGGCGCTGAGCGCACAGGGCGGCAACGGCAAGCCTGCCACCGCACAAACCACCGCCGCTGCCCGCGCCTTCTTGCCCAATCCGGTGCAGACCACGGGCAACCAGAGCCTGAACGACAGCAAGGATGCGGCCAGTGCCGTGCCTGCCAGCGCCTACTACAACGTGACCCTCACGAATCTGGACGGCAGCGGCTACCTCAGCGGCGACTACGCCAGGGTAATCAGCGAAACGGGAACGCCCGTGTACGGCACCGGCCCCTTCAACTTCACCCGCGATCAGGACGGCTTCGAGCAGGTCATGGCCTACTTCTGGGTCACCGAAGCCCAGAAGTACCTCCAGTCGCTGGGCTTCGGCTCCGACCTGAGGGCCGTGAACAGCGATCAGCAGCAGCTCAAGGTCAGTCAGTACGGCATCGACAATTCGTATCAGAATGACCAACCCGACATCATCCGGCTGGGCAAGGGTGGCGTGGACGATGCCGAAGACGGAGAAGTGATCGTGCATGAGTACGGCCATGCGGTACACGCCGCGCAGGTTCCCGGCTACGGCACCAGCCTGGAAGCGGGCAGCATCGGGGAAGCGTTCGGAGATTATCTGGCGCTCACAGTGGCCGATGCGGTGGCTAAAGCCAACGGCGCGCCCATCAAGACGCCGCTGCCCTGCCTGATGGACTGGGACAGCGTGTCCTATACGTCCACGACGCCGCACTGCATTCGCCGCACCGATACCAATAAGCACTACCCCGAAGATGTGCGCGGTGAAGTTCATGCCGACGGGGAAATCTGGTCACGGGCGCTGTGGGACATCCGGCAGGCGTTGGGCGCTCGCACGGCAGACCGGATCATCATCAATGCCCAGTTCGATTTTGCGCCGGGGACGTCCTTCGCGGCGGCGGCGCAGGCCACGGTCAATGCAGCCACAAGCATGTACGGCGCGGCGGCGGCCAGGAGTGTCAAAACTGCATTTGTGAACCGGGGCACTCTGAAGTAACCGGGGCGGGAGTCTGATCGCGGGGCAGGAGCGAAGGCCACAACGTCGCTTCTGCCCACCTTGCTGCTGTGCTGGGGCGGCTAAACTCTATCCATGACCGCTGCTCCCCTTCCCCTCACCCGCGACGTGTTCCTGACCTGCCCGCTGGATTGCCCCGA
>JAQBPF010000321.1 GCA_028287665.1 Deinococcus sp.
CACGCCCAGATCATCGGTGTACAGAGCCTGCCCCGTGACGTGCAAATCGGCGCTTTCATGCGGTACGGGGTCACCCACGGCCCCCAAGGGCGGACGTTCAAACAGGCTCATCCCCTGACCTCCTGACGCTGCGGTGTCTGTTCAAAGAAAAATTTCAGCAGGGTCTGCTCCAGCATGGCGGCGCGGTAGGCCCTGGAGGCGCGGTGGTCGTCCAGCGGCGTGCCTTCGGTGCCAAGAAGTTTGGCTGCCAGACGCACATTTTTTTCGTTCCAGACCTGCCCGGTCAGGGCCGCTTCCGCTGTCAGGCCACGAATGGGCGTGGCCGCCACACCGCCCAGACCGATGCGGATGCGTTTCACCGCGCCTCCTTCCAATTCCAGCGCCATGCCCACCGCCACACTGGAGATATCGTCGAAACGGCGCTTGGCGACCTTGTAAAAGCCCGTGATGGGCGCAAGCGGCAGGGGAATTCGCACCGCCCGGATCAGCTCGCCGGGACGCCGGACCGTCTGACGGTAGCCCGTAAAGTACTCCGGCAGAGCCACCTCGCGCTCCCCCGCTGGCCCGGTCAGCACCACGGCTGCATCCAGCGCCAACAGGACCGGCGGGCTGTCTCCGATGGGCGAGGCGGTACCCAGATTGCCGCCCAAGGTGGCACTGTTGCGAATCAGGCGCGAGGCAAAATGCGGGAACCACTCACGCAGCAGCGGAATCTGGTTGCCCAACCGCCGCTCCAATTCAGACAGATTCAGACCCGCGCCGAGTTCGATGGAGTCGTCGTTCACCGTCAGACCACGCAACTCGGGCAGCCCATCGACGGCCATGGTGACGCCTGCACGGGCATGGCGCAGGTTCACTTCCACGCCCCAATCGGTGCCCCCGGCCAACAGTTTGGCCTCCGGGTGGGCCGCCAACACTTCCAGCGCCTCTGTCAGGCTGCCAGGACGAACAAAATCTCCGTCGGGCGTGCTGAGGAACGTGGGTTGCGGCGCAGGCGGTGTGTGCCTGCGCCGCTGGGCCAAGGGGTCGGATTCGGGCGGCGTGCCCAGAGCATAGGCGGCGTCCTGAATCGGGCGGTAGCCCGTGCAGCGGCAGAGGTTTCCGCTGAGGGCGTGGATGTCAAAGCCGTTGGGACCGTGATGCGGGTCGCCTGCCAGACGTTCGGGGCGGTAATACTCGGCGGCCATGCTCATCACGAAACCGGGGGTGCAGTACCCGCACTGCGAGCCGCCGCGCACGGCCAGTTCGTGCTGCACGGGATGCAGCGTGCCGGGCTGCCCCAGTCCTTCCGCCGTCACGACTTCCTGGCCAGCCAGGGTGCCCATCAGCACCAGGCAGGCGTTGACGGATTCCAGGCGCGCGCCTCCATCCTCGGTGGGCCGCGCCACCAGCACCGCGCAGGCACCGCACTCGCCCTCCGCGCAGCCTTCTTTGCAGCCGGTCAAGCCCTGATCGCGCAGCCAGTTCAGGAGGGTGGTGTGTGGGCGCACGCCCAGCGCCGCGCGGCGCTGCCCATTCAGCGTGAGTTCCAGCGTGGTCAATTCTGAAGTCGGCGAAGACGGATTGGGCATGGATAGGCCTCCTGATTCTGAAAGGGTGGCATAAAAAGAGGCGGAACAATGGAGCGCCTGAGCAATGGAGCACTGGGGCAATGAGAGAGAACCAAAAACACTCGCCCTGTGATCAGCACACGCCTGCTCCCGAACACGGAGAGCACACGCATGGTTGACGCACAGGGCTGAAAAAGCTCGGGGCGGACCGCTGGTTATCCATGCAGAACAGCGGTCTGAATTGTGAGGGCCATCCTCTCCCCCGTACTGTAGGACGGCGTCTGAGGGATTGCAAGCCAGCGCCCGGAACTCCAGGTTAGAGCGCCAGCAGCACGCGCAAATCGTTCAGATTTTGCCCGCTGGGTCCGGTGGTCAGCGCGTCACCCAGTGCGGCAAAAAAAGAGCCGGAGTCATGGCGAACCAGGGCGTCGGCGGCCGACAGGCCCAGCGCGTGCGCCCGCTCCAGGCTGTCTGGCGTCAGAAAAGCCCCGGCGGCGGCTGAGGCACCGTCTATGCCGTCTGAACCTGCCGACAGCCCCCAGACCGGTCGGTTCAGCTCGGCCCAGTCCAGCAACAGGGCGAGGGCAAATTCCTGATTGCGCCCGCCGATGCCCGGAGTTGGGCCGAGCGTCACGGTGGCTTCTCCGCCCGACAACAGCGCAACGGGGGCCGCAGCGGGCGTGCCCAGGGTGTAGACCCCGCGAAGGACGGCGGCGTGAAGGGCCGCCAGTTCGCGGGCTTCCCCCTCAAAAGCATCGCCCAGAATGATGGCCCGCACGCCAGACGCCTCCAGATGGGCCGCCGCTGCCTCCAGCAACAGGCGATTGGAGCCGATCACTTCTGTCTGAACGGCGGCGAAGGCCGGGCCGGGTTTGGGGGTCTCGCTCAGTTCGCCCTGCACGCCCCGGTGCAGGTGTGCCCGCACGGCGGGGTGATCCAGCCCGAATCTGTCCAGCACAGTCAGGGCATCAGCAAACGTGCTGGGATCCGGCACGGTCGGGCCAGAAGCGATGACGCTGGGATCATCCCCGATGACGTCGGAGAGCAGCAGCGCGGTGATGACTGCGCCCCGCTGCAGGGCGGCCTGTGCCAACCGCCCGCCCTTGACCTGCGACAGATGTTTGCGAACCGTATTCAGGTCGTGAATGCTGGCTCCGGAAGCCAACAGGTCCCGGGTGAGTGCCTGCTTTTGCAGCAGGGTGATCCCCCAGGGCGCACACAGCAGCGCGCTGCCGCCGCCCGAACCCAGGACCAAGAGTTCTGCGCCCGGCTGCAGCCCACTGACCAGTTCCAGCAGCCGCATCGCCCCGCGCACGCCGCGTTCGTCGGGCACCGGATGGCGGGCGAAGTGAAGTTCACCCTGATGGGCCTGCACCGCCGCCTGCACCCCTGGGCTGAGGTCCAGACCATCGGGGGCCAGGGCCAGAAACCGGACATCTGGGAAGACAGCGAGGGCCGCGTCCAGCATGGGCAGGCTGGCTTTACCAAAGGCCAGGATCAGGGCAGGTGGGAAGGGATTGACCCTCTGCTGTAACCTGGCCCGCACCAGCCCGCCTGCATCCGTGGCCCGGAGGGCCGCACCATACGTGGCTTCCAGCAGGGCGCGGGGATCGGCAAAGGGCGCTAGCGACATAACCTCACCGCTTTAGCATAGGGGCAACGCTGCCTTCTGGGGAAAGGTTGCACAGAGCGACACTCTGCAGAGGTCAGGGCCGCTTCCCTGCAATTTGCCCGCCGAGCAGCGTTTGCTCCTTAGACGCCTAAGCACCCTGAAGGGCCGAGCGGCGCAGGT
>JAQBPF010000359.1 GCA_028287665.1 Deinococcus sp.
AAAAGGACTGATCAGCTGGTGGGGCGGCCATTGACTGAGGCGTTTCCAGACGCTTGGGCCTTGATCGAACCGCATCTAGCCAGAATCTACAGCGGCGAGGTGGTCGCCTTTAATGCCGAATACGCGCCGCTGGATGTGCAATTCCATGTCAAAGCCTTCCTGACGCCGACAGGATTCGAGTTGTTTTTTCAGGACATCACGTCGTCCCGGCAGGCCCGCCGTAATGCCTCACGCCTCCTGACTCTCACCGAGGCACTGAACGCGGCGACCCATTTGGATCAGGTGCTGGATACCGTCTTAAACCACCTGCAAGAAGAAACATACGGGGTACTGGTGGCCCTGCACGATGCTGACCAGGACGCCCTGAACGTGCGGTACAGGGTCAACTTCGATCCGGAGATCGTGCAGCCCTACGCGCGTATCCCCGTGGATGCTGATGTGCCGTTGGCCGAGGCCTTTCGCAGCGGCCAGCTGATGGTTCTCAGCCGCGCCGAGTGTGAGGCCCGGTACCCGGCCATGAGAATCGATCCAGCCACCCAGGAGGTCGTGGTGTTGCCTCTGCGGAGCAGTGGACGGGTGCTGGGAGCCATGGCCCTGAGCATGAAACGGCCCTGGGCCATTGACCTGTTGACCCGCAGCAAACTGACGGTGGTGGCCGCCCAGTGTGCCAGCGCCATAGAACGTGCTCAACTGTTTGAAGAAGCGCGGCGCAATGAGAGCCGCTACCGCACCCTGCTGGAAACGACGCACGCGGTCATCTGGGAAGTAGACGCTGAATTCAGGGTGACTCATCCTCTCCGGACCTGGGAAGCGTATACGGGGCAGACCTTTGAGCAGCACCGGGACTTCGGCTATCTGGCGGCGGTCCATCCCGCCGACCAACAGACCGCCAGCGATGACTTGGAGGCAAAAGCGGCACTGGGTCAGTCGTTTCAGATGAAAGTACGCCTGCATCACCGCAGCGGCCAGTTTCGGGCCACCGAGGTCCAGTGTGTGCCTGTGTACAACGAACTGGGGCAGGTGTACGGCTGGGTCGGGGCCATCCGCGATGTGTCTGAGCAGGAGCGGCAGCAGAGTTGGGAGGACGGCGCGAGGCAGGTGTTGGTCCAGTTGGGACGGGCCACTGAAGCGCAGGCCGTGTACCGACTGGCCCTCCAGGCGGTGGCCGAAATTGCTGGCACGACCCACGCTCTTCTGGCCGGACCCCTGGATTCGGCGGGAACATTCCGGGTTTTGTATGCCGAGCAGATTCCGGGGCACATCTTGAATGAGGTCAGTCAGTTTCAGGCGATGCCGGAGTCAGCCATCGGGCGGGCGCTTGCTCACGGATTGCCCTTCTGGTTGCAAGACGAGCTGCACGCCCTACATTCGCCGGATGTGACGGGTCTGCCCAACCGCAACCTGCTGCTAGAAACGGGGCCTGTTTTGCTCGTGCCGCTGAATCATGAGGGGCAATTGACAGCGCTGATAGCCCTGAATTTTACCGGTTTCTCCGAACCAGACGACGAAATTTTGGGGCATCTGCGCTGGCTTCAGCCTCAGCTTGCTCCAGCCCTCCAGCGTGCCCAATTGCTCAGGACACTGGAACGCAGCGAGCGTCAGGCCCAGACCATTTTGCGGGCGCTGGATGAAGGTGTGCTGCTCTTTGATGCGGCGGGGAGCGTGGTAGCAGCAAATCCCACCGCCTGTCAGCTCAGTGGATTGGGGCTGGATGGACTGGGCGGCTGTGAACTGTCGAGCGGCGTGCCCTTTCCGTCAGCCTTCGATCTGAGTTGGGGCCTGCGCGACCCAGCAGGACACTTTCTGCCCGTGAGTGAGTACCCAGCAGTTCAGGCGATCACCTCGGGCGAAACAGTGCGTGACGCGGTGGTGGAATTTGTGCGGCCTGATGGCCAGGCCATTCTGGTGTCCATCAACGCTGTACCCCTCACCGAAGATGGGGTATTTCGCGGCGCGGTGGTCTCTTTTGCCGACGTTTCCGAGGCTTACCGGATGCGTCAACAACTGGAGCAACAGGCTCGCCAGGATGAGTTGACCGGACTTCCCAATCGCCGCGTATTTAACTGGTCGCTGGAACAGTTGGCCCGCGAGCCCCAAGCCAGAACAGCCGTCCTGCTGCTGGATATAGACCAGTTCAAGGTGGTCAACGATACCTTTGGCCATCACGTTGGAGACTCATTGCTCCGGGCCGTTGCACGGCGCCTGACTGAAGTTTGCGGGGGACGCGGAACCGTGGTCCGGGTGGCAGGAGATGAGTTCGGGATCTTGCTGCCTGTCTCTGTTGAGACCGAAGCGGGCGAGATGGCCAGCCTGCTGATTCGCCGTCTGGAAGAGACTCTGGAAGTGTCCGATCTGGAATTTCAGATCAGTGTTTGTGTGGGTATCTCCATCACCCCCACGGAAGGCACCACCGCCCGCGAACTCTACCGTCAAGCTGATCTGGCACTCCATCAGGCCAAACGCCACGGGACGGGTCACTGGTGCCTGTTCACGCCCGAACTCTCGGCAACGCAGCAGCGCCGAGTCCTGCTGGAACGGCGCTTGCGTGCGGCCCTGCATACCCAGGCCTTTACTGTGCATTACCAGCCCATCGTGGATCTGGCCCAGCAGCACGCGACTGCATTTGAGGCTCTGGCCCGCTGGCACGATTCAGAATTGGGTTCGGTCAGTCCGGTGGAGTTCATCCGGGTGGCCGAAGAGAGCGGCCTCATTCACGAGTTGGGCGCCATAGTCCTTCACTGCGCCCTTAAGCAGGGGCGAACCTGGTCAAACAAGTGGCAGACCCCTGTGTCGGTTAGCGTCAATGTCAGTTCCACCCAACTCATGAGAAGTGATTTTCTGGAGCAGGTCACTGGAGCGCTTGAGGCCACCGGAGCGGCAGCGTCTTCATTGGTTCTAGAAATCACTGAGGCTGTCGTGATTCAGGACGTGGACCTGGTCAACAGCCGTCTTCAGGCCCTGCGAGACCTGGGCATACGGATTGCGCTCGATGATTTCGGCACCGGATTTTCCAGCCTGGCAGTATTGAGTATCCTGCCCATCGATATCCTGAAGGTGGACCGCCTGTTCATGAAAGACGTGGCCCAGAACCCACGTCGTCAGGCCTTGTTGGGCGCCGTCATCACGCTGGGGCAACGCCTGGGCATTACG
>JAQBPF010000397.1 GCA_028287665.1 Deinococcus sp.
CTCTACCTTCAGGGAGGCGGCGCGGTCACGGCTGCTGCGCCCATCAAAATAGATGCCCTGAATCTGCACGCTGATCAACGGTTGGGTGTCCTGGCCTGACATCAGAACCCCAGATTAATGTCGAGAAGCTCGGTGGCGGCCTCACCTAAAGCGTTCTCATTGGGCGTCACATCGGCGGCAAAGTCATCCAGACTGGCGATGGCCAGAACCCGGACGCCTTCCAACAGATAGCGGGTCCGGCGCACGGCGGCCCAGGGGGTCGCCAGCCCCAGCGTGATCACCTGAACGGCGGCGTTGCTGAGGCCGATCCAGGCCAGCATCCAGGGACTGAAGGTGGCCTGAGTCCGGATCACACCGCCCAGTTCGATGCTGTTGAGCACCAGCTTCAGTGTGGCTCCACGGATGTACTGCCAGGCCAGCGAATAGGCGGCCAGGAAGGCCAGATACAGCACGGCAATTCCAGCGAAAGCCCCCAAAAACCCGGCCTCGCCAACCGCAGAGAAGGGGTCGTCGGAGGTCAGCAGGGCAAAGCCAGCGATCACCGGCACGGCCAGCACGACCACTGCGCCGATCACCAGGCCCAACCCCGTGAGGCCAACGATGTAAAAGTTGCCCACATCGCCCCGGAAGGTGGCGCGGGCACGGCCATAGGCGGCATGTTCGACCTGATAGCGCCGCTGCATGAACCACGCCCACGGCAGGGCCAAACTGCTGGACAGACCCGCCACGATGTTGGCCACGCCGTAGGCCACATAGGCTCCACGGGGCCCTCCATGAAAGCGGAAATGCAGGCCCCGGTGCGCGGTGCTGGCGGCCAGAAAGCGCATCGATTTCATGACCAGCCAGGGATACAGGCACACGAAACCGAGGCCGATGATGCCTGCCACCCATTCCCAGCCCTGAAACTGCACATTGGTGGCCAGCGTATAGGTGCCGAAAAACGCCGCCACGATCAGGTAGCCGCGCAGCAGGGCCACCGGGTTGGCGGTGTACTCGAAGTTCTGGCCGTCGATCCAGGTGTGGCCGTAAAAATACTGCCGTGTCCTGACCCTGGCCCACGGCAGATACAGTCCCAGCGTGACGATGCTGAGCGCCGTATTGACGATCCACAGCCGGAAAAATTCGCCTGCCGACCCACTGAACGACGCGGGGTAGGCACTGATGGTGGGCACGGGCGGCGCTGAAGGTACCTGGCCATCTCGGCCCAATTTGGTCAGGGAAACAGGGGGCGCAGAAGCCGCCAGCAGGGCCGCAGCATCCAGATGCTCTGGCGTGGGCGAAGACGGGTCAGACATAGGGGCAGTCTAGGGTGTGAACGCGCCGCAGCCTGTCAGATGTGTGGTGCTGGCCTCGGGGGGCCCTGCACAGACCGGAAAGCGGGGCCGCCTCAACACGCGCCCCGCAGAGACGTTGAATGTCTTGGACCTTCCGCTCAGCTGACCAATATTCCAGGTCGGCAGGCTTACCAGCGGCTGCCGCCCCGGCTCTCGCTCTGGCCGCCCATCGGCGCGGGTGCGGCCTGGGTCACCACCACATTTTTGGCCTGTGGGCCTTTGCTGCCCTGTCCGGCTTCCACTTCAAACTCGACCTCATCGCCCTCGTTCAGCTTGCGAAATCCGCCGCTCTGAATGGCGCTGTAGTGTACGAATACGTCGGGATTGCCAGGATGTTCGATGAATCCGTAGCCCTTCTCGACGTTGAACCACTTCACTCGACCTTGAGCCATAACTCTCCTTACATCTCCACGAACCCGCCGCCCAGCCACTGGCCCTCTGGGTCAGCGCCGCCAGATGGGGCAAGATTTGAGACAGTGAGCAGTATGGCATGAGGCCCTGCCAGTCACTGCCAAAAATACGCGAAACATTAAAGCAATTCTGTGGACTGATATGACTGTGAAACAAGTCAGTATCCCGGCTGTTTTTAGCAAGAAAGTGGCGTTTATCTCCGGCTTCTGCGCTCCATACTTGTCATGTATCTGACTTGAAGAATACCAAAACTGGTCTTCTGCCTGTCAGCTCAACCTGAGCGCTCTTTTCTGTTGGCAATTCCCGAACAGTTGCGGTGAGGTGGCCAACTGGGTGGCGGCTCATGCGTATACTCCACGCATGACGGCGGCGCACAACAGCTCTTCTCCGGCCATGCCCGCCATCAGCGGCGCGGGCGGTGTGGTTTTCGATCCCCTGGGCCACGTGCTCCTGGTGCGCTACCGGGGCAGTGGTGCCTGGGCGTTCCCCAAAGGACACGTCGAAGAGGGCGAAACCTTTGAGCAGACCGCCGTGCGTGAGGTTCAGGAAGAGACGGGCGTCCGTGCCAGCGTGGTGGCGCCCCTGACCACGACCCGCTACACCAACGACTGGGGCGAGGCCCGCGAGATTCACTGGTTCAGAATGCAGGTGGAGGCCGCCGCCACCGCCCTGGAAGATACCTTTGCAGAGGGAGGATTTGTCGAGTCGGGCACTGCCCTGACCCTGCTTTCCTATCCTGAAGATCAACAGCTCTTGCGTGCCGCGCTCGCCCAGTTGGGTGGGTAAGCCGCATTTTCGGAGGCCGAATGCCGCTCTACGCTCTCGCCGAATTGTTGCCTGACATCCACCCCAGCGCCTTTATTGCGCCCAGTGCCGACCTGATTGGGCGCGTCAATGTGGCCGCCGATGCCAGCGTGTGGTTTGGCGCGGTGGTGCGCGGCGACCTTGAACCCGTCCACATAGGACCGGGGTGCAATGTCCAGGATGGAGCCGTTCTGCACACCGATCCCGGTTTTCCCTGCACACTGGAAGGCGGGGTGACGGTGGGCCACCGCGCGGTGGTGCACGGTGCCCACTGCGGCGCAGGCAGTCTGGTCGGCATGGGGGCCATCATGCTCAACGGCAGCCGACTGGGAGAAGGCGCGGTGCTGGGTGCGGGTGCGCTGCTGCCCGAGGGCCGGGAAGTGCCCGCTGGGATGCTGGCCGTGGGTATTCCGGCGCGGGTGATAGGGCCAGTGCAGGCGCCTGCCAACGCCGACAGGTACGTGCAACAGGCCCGGCGTTACCGTGCAGAATTGCGGGCCGCGCAGCCTGAGGCTGGGGCATGACCGGACGAGACGACGCCCGCAAACGCGCTGGCGGACGCAACGGGGATAAGAAAGCCCGGCGCCCGGACCAGCCCGCCGACCAGCCCTCAGAGGCCGACCTGTCCGTCAAGCCAGTGATCAACCCTGTTCCTATTCCTGTGGGCAAAGGGCCCCGGAAGACCGTTGTGCTTCCTTCTCCGGAGGGAACTGGAGGAGACGTGCAGGCCGGTTCCAGTGGGGGAGGGGAGCTGAGCAACACCGTTGTCCCGGTGCCCGAGGGTGTGCCTCTGGCGGGCAGCGACGCCCCTTCCGAAAGTCAGAATTACGATGGGCAAGACGATCTGGCCGACCCGACGCCCGAACTGGTGCCTATGTTTCCCGGTGCAGCGCCGTTTCTGGCCCGGTTTCTGCCCTACTCGCCGCCCACCCATGCGGGCCTGAATCAGAATTTCTGTGACCTGCACGCCTTCCTGAAATATCTGCATGAGGCGGCGTGGTACGGCTACCTGCACGCTAGCCTGGGCGATCAAACGGCCTATGTGCTGCTGTTCGAGGGCCGCACGGTAACGGCCGCCGCCGCGAGCGCCACAGGCGAGCAGGCCCTGGGCGAACTGCTGAATCTGTACGAGCAGGGCGCGGCGCTCAGTGCCCATCCGCTTCCGGCGGTGCTGGCCCACGTGCTCAGCGGGATTGGCAACCGCGCCTGGAAATTCAACCTGACCGAAGACTTTACAGGGCTGCACGCCCGGCCCACCGGAGCCATCTTCTATGCCCGCGGCGAGATCGTGGCCACCCTGCCCGCCACCCTGCCGTATGAAGGCGCGTTTCCAGCTCCGTTGCGCCCACAGACGTTGATCTTGCCGCGCAGTCTGGCGGGCTGGGCGCACCATCAGTACACGCTGACCCTGCGTGGCCGCGACGCCATGAACGCCATCACGGGCGTGTATCAGCAGTTCCGCACGCAGCATGGCCTGGCAGGGATCGCCTTTTTGCGTGCCCTGGGCGAAAACCTGACCCCCGCCGAATATGCCATGCGGAGCGACGTGGCCCTCCATGACCTGGAGCCACTGGTGCAGGAATTTCTTAAAACAGGCTGCGTCCGCGAGATCTGATCTGGCAGAGTGCCCGCGCCTGGGCTGGCCCGGTGTCAGCGCATGGTGCGGGGCAGTTCCTGCGTGGCAAGAATCTTCTTCGGTTCACGGAACTCTATGTTCTCCCATTCGCCTTCCTCAATGACCTCCAGGGCCGGATTCAGTTGGCGAAAGTGTGCCACGAGATTCTGGACCAGATCGTCGGGCGTGCTGGCCGCACTGGTGATCCCCACCGCCCTGACCCCACTGAGGTCCAGAGTCACCACGTCGGTATCGGTTTCCAGCCGGTAGGCGCGGCCACAGGTATCGGCGGCCAGTTCCAGCAGTCTCATGCCGTTGCTGGAATGCGTGCTGGTCAGGACCAGAAAGGCGTCCACGTTGGGCGCGATGTTCTTCACGGCGTCCTGACGGTTTTTGGTGGCGTAACACAGGTCTTCGCTGGGCGGTACCACCAGGGCCGGGAAGCGGGCCTTCAGGATATCCACCGTGCGGCGGGTGTCATCGACGCTGAGGGTGGTCTGGGTCAGCACCACCACCCGTTCGGGATCGGGCACCTCGACGGTGTGCGGGTCGTGCAGACCTTCTCCAGTTTTGCCGAGCACGCCCACCAGGACGGTGTTGTCGGGCGCTTCTCCGCGTGTGCCGATGACTTCCTGATGTCTGGCACTGTCACCAATCAGCAGGATGGTGTAGCCCTCTCGTGCATACTTTTTGGCCTCGGTATGCACCTTGGTCACCAGGGGGCAGGTGGCGTCTATGGTGGCCAGACCCAGTTGCCGCGCCCGCTCGCGCACCAGCGGGCTGATGCCGTGGGCGCTAAAAACTACTGTTTCGCTGCCAGCGGGCAGGGCGTCTATGTTGTCCAGACTCTCCACAAAATGAACGCCGCCCTGCTGTTCCAGCCGCTCGACCACCGTGTGGTTATGCACGATGGAATGGTAAACGGTCACGGGCTTGGCTTCCTCGCGGGCGGCCCGCTCGACAGCGCCAATCGCCATGACCACGCCCGCGCAAAAGCCGCGTGGCTTGGCCAGATACACCCGTTCAACTGTCATTTGCCTTGACCTCTCACATTGCCCAGTGTAGGTCCAAGCTGGCTGCTTAAGGGTGGGATAAATGGGAAACGGGCAGATCGGCGGGCGTGGCGGCCGTTCCAGAATCGACATTCCGCATCCACCATTCTTTCAGCACAGGGCGGCTGTGGTTGGCCCACACGTCTTCAAAGCTGGCCTGCTGCTGCTGCACCGCCGCAGGATCAGAGGTCGCCAGGGCCGCTTCGGCCAGTCCCAGGTTGCCCCAGGCGCTGAAATGGAAATTCATGCTGCCAGCCAGCACCATGGCGCTGTCGACCGTCAGGGCTTTGGTGTGCATGGCGTAGGTCACGTAACGGGCCTCGAACAGGTCCTCTTTGCCCAGTTGCCGGGCCATCAGGCGCACCAGGGCTGCGCCGCTGCGGTTGGCGTCGCGGTCTATGCCGTAGTCCACCATCAGCACCCGCACCCGCACGCCGCGCCCAAGGGCGTCGACCACGGCCCGCAGATACACGGGCAGGGTGTCGTAGGTGCAGTCGTCGGGCGTCATGAAGCCGTACCAGCACTGAAGCAGCGGGCTAAAACTGGCCTGCATCAGATCGATCTGGGTGGTGGCGGCCCCCAGCAAACTGATCTGGGCGCGGTCCGCCTGATCGAATCCGGGGCGGCGGCTCAACATAAAGGCCCGCGCCGTGCCCACCACTGCGGCTTCGCGGGCGGCAGGTGGATGGGTCACCGGGTCGGGGGTGCTCAACTGGCAGGCCGTTTCTACCTGGCCCGGAAGCACCCCTTCCGGGCATCTGATCTGCTGCGAGTGCCGCCAGAGGTCATCGAACGCGGCCACGCCGTCTTGTGCCACAGGTCCGGTCAGGCGCAGGCCCAGGTCGTGCAGGTCATGCAATCCGCCGTTGCGCTCATTTAAGGGCAGATGGGTATCCGTGAAATTGAACCCGGCCACGGTGAGGTCGCGGCCATCGATGATGTGCAGTTTGACGTGACTGTGCGGAAAATAGCGGTAGTTCATCACGCTCAGTGTCCAGCCCGTGGCCGGATCGCTGAAGGGAACCCCCAATGTTCTGAGGTCGCGCACCAGAGACAGCGGCAACGTCGCCCAATCTGCACGCCGCAACTCTGGAAAATTGCCCAGCAACACGCGCACCGTCATGCCCTGCGGGTAGGCGGCAGGGGTGGCCCGCACCCGCGCATACAGGTCGCGCACCGCCAGCGCGAATGTCCAACCGGGTCGGCCCTCGCCCGCGTGCCATTCCATGCTGGCCAGCAACACCTCGCTTCTGGCGTCCCGAATCTGCGCCGCAATCTGATCAAAGGCGTCGACCGGGGTACTGGGGCTGCGCGGCACCCGCTGATATTCCACAAAGGCGTTGCCACACGACAGATCGGGGCGGCCACCCGCGGTGGTGACGCGCCATACGGCCAACTCCAAGGGGTCGGTGGGGGGCAGGCAGGCCACGGTGCCCAGATTGGACGGTGCAGCGGGCGGTGGGGCAGCCAGAAAGAAGGGGAGATCGACGGCGCGGACTGACCCGGTCATGGTCAGAGCAGTCAGGGCCAGCAACCCGAGTCGCCAGCGACCGAACAAGGAACGGGGAGCCAGAGAGCGCATCAGTGCCTTACCTTACGCCCTGCGCCATGAGACGAACGCCCTCAGGCTGACGCCCGGCTCACACACCTACGGGTCGTCTGGACAGCTGGGGCGCTGAAGCGTCACCAACGCCATGCGCGGCTTCTGTGCGCCCTGACCTGAGGGCCGGCCCCGCCACCCGCTATGCTCTAGCCAATGCAAAGAATGTCAGGTGGGCCAGCCAGCCGCAAAAGGGCGCTCCGCAGGCGGCGGGGTTGGATGTGGGTGGCCGGGATTGTGGGCGTGTTGCTGGCACTTTTTGGTGCTTCGGCCCTGCGCTCCAGCCTGGCCCGCGCTGCTCCGGCTTCTGGCAACCCATTTATCATCTCTCCGGCGTGGAATCTGGCCCACCAGGGCGGCGAGTTGCTGTGGCCCAGCAATACGCTGCTGGCCTTCCGGGAAGCGGCGGCGCTGGGGGTGGACATGCTCGACACCGACATGCACGCCACCGCCGACGGCCAACTGGTCTTGTCCCATGACGACACCGTAGACCGCCTGACCAATGGCAAGGGCCGGATTCGTGACCTCACGCTGGCGCAGTTGCGGAAGCTGGATGCGGGCGCACGCTTCGGCCGCGATGGGGGCAAAACCTTTCCCTACCGCGGGCAGGGGCTGACCATTCCCACGCTGGATGAAGCGCTGGCGGCCCACCCAAAGCTGCCCTGGACGATAGAAATCAAGCAGGACACACCCAGCATCGCCGCTCCTTTCTGCGCCCTGTTGCGGCAACGCCAGGTCACGGCCCGCGTGATCGTCGCCAGTTTCAGTGACCGGGC
>JAQBPF010000410.1 GCA_028287665.1 Deinococcus sp.
GGCACAGGGCCGTCGTACTTCTTGCCGCCCTTGTGGTTGGCGTAACGGCGAGAGCGCGTAAAGCCCATCTGCAAGAACTTGCGGGCCATATCGGCACCTACAAAATCACCCGCTTTCAGGTACTCCAGAAAGAGGGCGTAAATTGTTTCGCTGCTCTCGCGGGCGGCATCGGGGGTGGCAAAGCGCCAGTGGGGCAAAATCTCGGATTTATACGGCTGCACCAGCAAAACGCCCTGTTCCCCTATGCCCACCCGGTACAGCTCAGGATGGGCGCGGAGATCAAGTTCGGCGTAGTGCAGGCTGTAGTCGAATTTGGGAGACATGACCTGGGCGGCTCCGGGAACAGATTCCAGCCACTCCGTTGTTCCACACATTGAGAACAACTCCGTTCTGGAATATGCATTGCTCCTACTGGCTTTGCTCGGTTTGAATCTGCGGTTCAGACGGAGGGTTCAGTTCATCCGGTCGTCGTCCATCATGGCGTTCAGCATCCAGCGAATTTTGTCGATGACGGCTGCGTAGCCGTTGTACAGGTCGGCAGTGGCGGGATCGTTGGCCTCGTCCACAGCCTGAGAATCGTCGCGGTAGCCCCGGCCCACACGGGTCAGGTCTGCCACCAGATCAGACACCTGGGCACGGGCGTCGCGCACGGTATCGGTGGGAACTTTGATGACGCTAAAGCGCTCGATGTCGGCCGGAGCAGCGATCGGGCTGCCACCGAGGGCCACCAGCCGCTCGGCCTGCTCGTCGATGCTGGGGAAGATTTCTTCGATGAATTCATCGTAGGCGAGGTGCAGATCGCGGAAGAAACGGCCCCGGATGTCCCAGTGGTACTTCTTAAATTTCAGGTACAGGCTGATGGTGGTGGCGAGGTTGCGCTGCAGGGTCTCAGCGACCACGCCGAACTCCTCTTCACTGAGGTAGCTGTGATCTACCAGGCGGTTGTGAACCGTGTGCAGGTGCGCGGCGTCGGCCTTCGCCTCGCCCTGGGCCACCACGCCCTCGGTGCTGAGGTTCTGGTCGGTGTCCTGGACCTTGCCCTTGTTGCCCTTCTTGCCAGCTTTTTGCGTCATGGCCCTAACCTACGCTCCGGCCTGTGCCGCGCCCATACGTGGATTCTTTAGGGTTGGCCCATTCGGTACATCAGCCTGTTGTCCTCTACCACCATTTCAATCGTTCCAGATTCCTGCAATTCGGTCAGGTGGGCGGCCACCACCGCGCGGTTCAGCACCACCGCCGAAGGATGGGTCATGGTGACATTCAGATCGGCGCACACACGGGCCAACAGTTCGTCGGTGGTGGCCGCCCCGGCCTGTACCGCGTGCAGCACAGCGCCAGTCGTGCGGGCGTAGGCGGCAAGGTTGGCGGCCACCAATCCGGCCAGATCAGAGGTCGGGTCGCCGTGACCGGGCAAGACCACCCGCACCCCTTCCAGCTCGCCCAACCGCGCCGCCGCTTCCTTTTGCAATCCAGAGTCGGCGCAAAAGGTCAGGGGATGCTTGGCCAGGGCTTCTGGCCCGAACAGCGCGTCGGCCGCGTACAGCACGTCTCCGACCCGGACGGCGTACATCATGGAGGCGTGACCTGCCACCTCCAGCAGCTCCAGATCCGCGCCGCCGATGCGGGTCAGGCCGGGTTCGGGGGCCAGGCGGGCTGGGCTGGGCGAGGCCAGCAAAAACTTGTTCTGCAATTCGGCGGGAGGCCGCGCCCCGAACAGCGTTATCGGCTCCAGAATCGGGTGCGTAATCACGGCGTCTTCCAAGGGCGGCGCAAAGATCTTGAGTTCTGGATAACGCTTCAGCAAAAAGCTGTTGCCGCCGTGATGATCGGCGTGGCTGTGCGTGTTCAGAATACCGGTGGGCTGTAAGTTGGCCTCCGTCATCGCCCGCAGCAATTTACGGGCGTGCGATTCGTCCAGCCCCGTGTCTATGACCAGTGCCCCACCCCGGCTATCCTCGACCAACACGCTGTTGACGGCTGCGGGAAAGTAATGCACACCAGGGGCGAGGGGCAACAGAGCAGAGGCCATAGGCAGCAGAGTACAGGCCAGCCTTGGTCAAAGATTAACTTTGCTTAATCAACCGCTTGATCATTTGATGTAGAGTAATTCCTGAACAGGCCGAACGCTTCGGCCACTTTCTGAGTGTGTCCAAGGAGAATTATGCCCCGTCTGCCCAAACTGGCCATTATCGTCAGCAGCACCCGCGCCACCCGCTTTGCCGACAAGCCTACCGCCTGGTTTGCCGGATTGGCTTCTCAGCGCACCGACGCCGAATTTGAAGTCGTAGACCTGCGCGATTTCCCCATGCCCTTCTTTGATGAGGTGGCTTCTAACCTGTACGCGCCCAGCCAGAACGAGGTGGCGCAGCGCTGGCAAAAGAAGCTGACCGAGTTTGACGGCTATATCTTTATTACCGCCGAGTACAACCACGCGCCCACCGGCGTGCTGAAAAACGCAATGGACTACGCCTACCCCGAATGGAACAAGAAGCCCGCGGCCTTTGTCGGCTACGGCTCGGTGGGCGCAGCGCGGGCCATAGAGCAGCTGCGGATGATTGCCGTGGAGTTGCAGATGGCCCCGACCCGCACCAGCGTGAACATTCAGGGCGGCGACTTTTTTGCCGTGTGGCAGCAGGGCAAAGACATTGCCGAACTGACCCACCTGCTGCCCAGCGTGAACACCCTGCTGGATGAAGTGGTCTGGTGGGCCAACGCCCTGAACACGGCGCGGGAAGCGTAAGCAGGAAGCACTGACCCAATGAGCGGAGACGGCCCAGTGCTGTCTCTGCTTTTTGCTGCCTCTAATCCATCCTGTCTCCCCACCCTGAACGCCCTGCCCGCTCAGAGCGGTGTGCGGGTGTAGCCTCGGCCCGTGACCCGTCCGCCTCCCCCAGCTCCGGCCCCAATCGTTGATCAGGCTCCCGCTTCTGCTTCCCTGGGTGGCCCGCCTGCTGCCTTCCAGCCCTCTGCCGCCCAACTGGGCCTGATCGGGGTCACGTTTCTGATGTGGGGCGGGTTTTTTCTGGTCATCCCACTCATTACGGTGCACTTTGTGGAAGGACTGGGATGGGCGGCGGCCAGCGTGGGCATCGTGCTGGGGGTACGGCAACTGACGCAGCAGGGGCTGACCGTATTTGGCGGCGCGTGGGCAGACCGGATCGGACCAAAGCCGCTGATTCTGGCGGGCTGCCTGATCCGTACCCTGGGCTTCGGCTGGATGGGCTTTGCCGGGTCGTTTGGCATGCTGCTGGCCGCCTCGGTGCTGGCGGGTATCGGCGGCGGCCTGTTCGACGCGCCCAAAAGTGCCGCCATTACCGCCGTCACCCGCACCGAACACCGGGGCCGAATGTTCAGCCTGATCAGCATTGCC
>JAQBPF010000443.1 GCA_028287665.1 Deinococcus sp.
GGTAAGGCCAATGGGCATGAATTGATCTTCAAACTCGTACTGACAAGTCATGACAGGAGCTCGACATGAATGAAGATTTGGTTCGTTTTGCAAGCAACGAAATTACCAACTATGTGCATGCGCGACCTGCGAGCGCGGATACCGTGGAAGGGATACATCTAGGGTGGATACAGTGGCCGGGGACACCTGAACAGGTGGCAGTCACTTTGGCGGCACTGGAACAATTAGAAATGGACGGCTTCATGCAGAGGGTTGTGGCAGGCAATCGCGACATCTGGCGGCGGCGCAGAGAGGATTCTTGATGTGAAGAGCGGCGGTAACGAAGCTCCCCCTTCTCGTTAAGCTGCGTGCCGCGCTGGCCCAACCTTTATTCCGGCTTCAGAAGGGGGGCGAGCCTACCGTGTGGCCTCTGCCGATGCAGTCTGCTGCGGCGATGACCGATTCCCTGACTTCGACACTGGCCCTTTTGACGGGCGGCGCAGACCAGATAGACACCCAAACCGCCGTGCCCCAATTGCTGGCCGCGCAGTCTGCTCTGGCGACCGAGGAAACCGCTCCCGCCAAATTCCTGGCCGCCCAGTTGGGCAAATTGGCCGAGTTGCTGCAAGCGGGAATGGCCACCGAAGCCAATGCCTCCCTTCCACCTATAGCCGCACAGGTGGAACAGTACGCCCACACCCTCCCCGAAGAACAGCGCCCGCCGCTGATGGCCGTGGCCGAGAAATTGCATCAGGCCGATGGTGGGCTGGACGCTTGAAGCAACCTGACAGAAGCTGAGACAGAAAGCTGGGGCCACTCCCCGGCTTTTTGATGTGTTCCAAACAGTAGGCTGAGCCATGACCCTTCCCACTCCCCGCATTACCACCATCTTCTGGGATATCGGCGGCGTGCTGCTGACCAACGGCTGGGACAGAGAGCAGCGGGCAGGCGTGGTGGCCCGCTTTGGTCTGGACGCCACCGACTTTGCCGAGCGGCACAAATTGGCCGCGCCCGAACTGGAACTGGGGCGCATGGACTTGCAGGCGTATCTGGCCCAAACTGTGTTTTCCAAACCCCGCGATTTTTCGCCCGACACCTTCCGTGAGGCGATGCACCAGCAGAGCCAGCCGCACCCGGAGACACTGGCTCTGGCCCGCGATCTGGCAGGGCGCTACCGCCAGTATTCCCTGAACAACGAGGGCCGCGACCTCAACGCCTACCGCGTCGCCACCTTCGAGTTAGACGCCTTCCTGTTGGGCTTTTTCACCTCCTGCTACCTGGGCATGATGAAACCCAGCCCCACCATCTACCGCACCGCGCTGGATCTGGCAGGCGTGCGGCCCGAGCAGGCGGTGATGATCGATGACCGAGCCCAGAATGCGGAGGCGGCCCGCTCAGTGGGCATGCACGCCGTGCAGTACGCGAATACTGAGCAATTGCGAACAGAGTTGCAGGCACTTGGTGTGGTGTAACTCTGGCTCTAGAGCTGTGCTCCGAATGGAGTTATCAGAAAAAAGACTTCTGATCACTCCATTCTCCGTTCTACTCTGTGAAATTCGCTCGCTCCACTCGGTCATTATGATGACAAGTGCTCTAAACCTTGACGAACTCCTGCACGCCCATCACGAACATGACCGCGCCGCCTACCGGGACTTCGACTGGGTCGCTGACCAGGCCCTCGTTCTGCTCGCCCATCGGCACACTGGGGGTCACCAGGCGGGTACGGGCGCGGCAGGTCTGCTGTACGTGGCGCTTAAGATCGGCCAGTCGCTCATCGGTCACGCCGATCATGAGAGTGGTATTGCCTTCGCGCAGGAATCCGCCGGTACTGGCGAGTTTCGTCACTTCGAAAGCGTTTTCGGAGAGGACCCGAACCAGCGCAGAGGCGTCTGCATCTTGAATAACAGCCAGCACGAGCTTCATGGAGGGCAGGATAGCAGAGGGACGGTGAGGGCGGCGTCAGGGGGGAAGCAGAGTGTAGAGAATGCCGACTCCAAGGCACCGAAAGGTTGAGGGAGTCAAAAGCCCACGATCTCTGCCATTAGCGCCCTCCCTTGCAGGACTGGAACAGTTAGAGGAGAAAAGGATGGTGAGCGCAGCGATTGCCCCTCCTTAGACTCTCAGGCGCTTCACCCTCGGTCTTTGTAGACACATAGGCTCTCAAACCCCCGTCGCCACAATCGCCCCCAGCAATGCAATCGGCGCAGTTTCGGCCCTCAGAATCCGGGGGCCGAGCGTCACCGTCACTGCCCCGCGCTCCTGCAACTGCATCACTTCCGGGTCAGAGAATCCGCCTTCTGGCCCAGTCAGCACCGTGATAGGGGCTTGCCAATTCAGGTGGTCGGCCATTCGGGTGCGGCTGCCAGGATGGGCCAAAAAGAGCGTGCCCGACCAGGCAAATTCAGCCAGCAGCACAGGCTCCAGCACGTCCGGGGTCACAGCGCGGCGGGATTGTTTGCTGGCTTCTTCGGCCACCCGGCGCAGGCGCAGCAGCTTTTGGGTGCCGATTTCGCGGGCGTCGGCGTGGCGGGTAATCAGAAGTTGAATGCGGGCCACACCCAGTTCGGTGGCGGCGCGGGTCACGTCGCTCAGCTTGTCGCCCTTCAGGAGGGCAATAGCGAGTGTGACGGGCTGCGGCGTTTCTGCGGTGGCCTGCACGCCTGCACCCAATGTCAGCACCGCGCCCACCTCGGTCAATTCGGTCAGGATGGCCTCTGCTTCATTCCCCTGGCCATCAAACACGCGCAGGCTGTCGCCGGGGCCGAGGCGCAACACCTGCAGATGCCGCGCCTCACGCACGCCAAGCGCGATGGTGGGCGTAAGGGCATCTACCTTGATTCGCACGCTCATGAGGGGGTGCTCATCGTGCGGCAGGAGCGCGGGCCGTGAGCAGCACCCATTCTCCGTCTTCGCGTACCTGCACGGCCTCAAAACCTTCCCGGTCCAGCGCTTCACGCACCAGCGGCAGCTTGTTGGTCAGAATTCCGGTCAGAATCAGTGGCCCGCCTGCCCGCAACTGCGCGGCGTATTCTCCGGCCAACAGGTCATGCAGTTCGGCGTACAGGTTGGCGACCAATACATCAGAGGGTTCGTCCTGCCAGTCGGCATGATCCAGTCCTAAAGAGCCTTCTTCAAAGCGGCTGCGTCCGGCAGGCACACTGTTGATCTCAGCGTTCTCGCGGGCAATCGGGATGGTGATCGGGTCGATATCCACGCCCAGCGCGTGTTCTGCGCCCAGCAGCGCGGCAGCGATGGCCAATACGCCGCTGCCGGTGCCCACGTCCAGCACCCGCAGACCAGTTAAATCCAGCTCAGAGAGGGCTTCCACGGCCATACGGGTGGTGGCATGGTGGCCCGTGCCAAACGCCATGCCGGGTTCGATAATCAGGGGCAATTGACCGGCTTCCACCTCACGCGTCAGCCACGGGGGCACGATGGTCAGGCGGCCCGCCTTGACCGGACGCAGGGTGCGGCGAAATTCGGCCTGCCAGTCCTGCTCGACTTCTTCCCGCCACTCACCATCGGCAATATCGGCGTGCAGATCACTGCGGGCATCAAAATAGGCGCGGATCAGTCCGGCGCGTTCTTCGAGGCCCGTGGCTCCCGCCTCCCACAGCAGGTCGAGGTGGGCTTCGCGGGTTTCAAAGGTTCCGGGCAGGTGGTACACCAACATAGGGCAGAGTCTAGCGGCTGACCCGCCCCCTTGCCCCAGACCAGACCGCCGCACCGCAAACCTGGAGACTCCTGGCCAAGCTGACGCCCAAAAGCAGAGGCCCGTATCCCTGTTGGCATTTCCAGCTGACATACAAGTGTTTGCGCTTGCCAGACAGCCTTGTTACCATTTTGACCGGGCAGGCATCCCTACACCTCAACATTAAGAGACCTAACACCAACAGCTGATCGGCACAAGTCCCCCCGAGGCCAAGTTTCTTAATGCTTCTGATATTTGGAATTAGGCCGTACACTCGTGAGGAGCTCTGCACTGCCGGGGGCCCAAGTTCGGGGGTCGTTTTGAAAGACAGCCACAGCACATTGAACACGCCTGATGGGGCGTCTGTTGTGGTGGCAAATTCAGACCCCGCCAGCAACAGTGGTCAGGAAGAGGCGGGGCAGTCCAGGGCGCTCCATCTGGCCGCGCCGGGTGAAGCGCTGTTGTGTCTGCACCCCGATGGACACCTTTCAGTGGAGGTGGCGGCCTCTGTGGATCAGTTGCGTGCTGCGCTGGCCTGGCTTCCCTCTATCCGTGAACGGCATCTGACGGCGGCGCGGCTGACCGGACAGGCACAGGTCGCTGGCGCGGCTCCTGCTGGCCTCCGCTGGCCGGGTCAACACCGCCGCGCCGCCGCTGCCGAGCTGATCTACCGCGATCCGGCCGAGATCAAATCGACTCAGACCGATGAAGTTCAGCGTCTCCGGAATCAGGCGGTGTGGTTGACCCTGCGCTGGCCTGCCGCCCCCCTCACCCAACGGCCTCCCCCCAGGGCGCTGACCACCCCCCACAGCATTCCCACTTCGATGTTGGGCTGGTTGACAGTGCCTTTGCCTGAGGCGTTGGCGGCTGTGGTGGCCCACTGGCAGGCAAGGGGCAGCGCCGTGCAGGTGCAGCTCAGTGACAGCATCAGGTTGCACGCGGCCCAGCACCCCAGCTTTGACGCCAGCCTGGGCCGTGCTGAATCGGTCGTGCCTGAGTTCCCCCGCGCCGCGCCGCATCCTGCGGGTGGACCGACCCTGATTCAGGAGGCAGACGGCACCCCGATAGGCTCGCTGTGGGTCCAGGGCGGCCCACAGCAGGGCTCTGAGGCAGAGCAGCAAGAACAGGCGGCGGCTTTGCAGGTTCTGGGTCTGGTCGCCGCGCAGGCCCGCGCCCACTGCCGGGCCGAACGGCGCGAGCGGGCCGCCCGTCTCGGCAGCCTCCTGAACAGCAGTCTTCTGGCATTGGCCACCCACGACGCCCCCCTGGAAGCGCCCCTGCATTCGGCCATGCGGCTGGTGGGAGCCAGGGGCGCGGCGCTGATGGCCGTCCAGCAGCCAGAACCGTCTTCTCCAGACCAGCTCGACCAGTCGTCTCCAGGCCACTCTGCCAAGGTCTTCTGTCCGGTCCGGCTGGGAACCGTCAGTCAGGCCGAACTCGACTGTCTGCTGCAACGTTCGTGGGTGCGGCGGCTGGCGGCAGGCCAGGACCCGACTCCGTTTGTACTGGGCTTTGGGCCATTGGCAGGGCGGCAGGCCACGCTGGTGGTGCCGCTCCGGGCCGCCGGGCCTCTGACTGGGGCCTGGGTCTTTCAGTGCCCCTATCTGCCCTCACATCCCAATCCAGAGGCGTGGACGGCGCTGATAGAAGCGGCCCAACACCCCGCCCACCTGCAGAGCCTGCTGGGCGACCTGCCCGGTTCTGAGGCAGATGGGCACCTGACCGCCCTCAGTTTGCTCAGGAGCCTGGGGGAAACTGACATTCCCTACACCCTGGCCCAGCGGGGGCTGACCCACCTGACGGGCCGCACCGGTGCACAGTCGGGCACGTACCTGACGGTGCAAACCACACGCGGCACAGAAGGCGGCGCAGGCGACCTGACCTCAATCGTGCAGGTGGGGCAAGAACCGCTGACCGTGCCGCAGAGCATGCTGCACAGCGTGGCCAACGGCGGCGAACAGTTGCTGCTCAGTGCGCCGCATCCCCTGCTGCCCACGCCGCTGACCAGCGCTCTGCTGACGCCCATTCGGTCTTCAGGACGCACGACTGGTGTATTGGTGCTGCTGGACACGCGTGAAGGGGCCAGTCCCGCGCCCGCAACCCCCGGATTGCTGGCCCTGCTGGCGCAGCGGGTGGGCAGCGCCGCCGAGCGTCATGTGGCGCTGCGGACCCTGGCCCACACCCGCGAACAGGCTTTCCGGGTGCTGGGCAAGGTCCTGGAATACCGCAGCTACGAGACCAAAGGCCACACCGACCGCGTGACTGAATTGGCCCTGAAACTCGGCCTGCACCTTGACCTCGATTTTACCCAGCTGACACACCTGCGCTGGGGCGCGTACCTGCACGACATCGGCAAAATTGCCATTCCAGACGCCGTGCTGCTCAAACGTGGGCCTCTGACGCTCCGGGAACGCGAGATGATGCACCAGCACGTCACTATCGGCGAGCAGATGCTGCGGGAACAGGAATTCGTTCCGCCCGAAGTGTTGGGCGTGGTGCGCCACCATCACGAACGCTGGGACGGGCTCGGCTATCCGGACGGCCTGACCCAGGATCAGATTCCCATGCTGGCGCGGCTGTTTGCCGTGGTGGATGTCTATGACGCCCTAACCAGCGAGCGTCCCTATAAAAAATCCTGGTCCCAACATGACGCCCTGTTTGAGATGCGTCGCATGGCAGGCACACACCTCGATCCTCAAATTTTAGAGCAGTTTGAGGGCGTTCTCCGGAGCATCGAAGAGGGCGTCATGTTCGGCAGTGCGGGGATCAGGCCCTTACAGCAGGCTGTCTTGCCCCGCCCGCCCAGGTCATGAATGTTGAATAAATGCTGATATCGTCCAGAGCGGTGCTGAACGGCAGCCATCACCACTGCCTGCCTGTGCGCGGCGCAGTTGGCGCTTTGGACGAATAGGCCGCCCTCCTGGGAGCACCTGACTCTAGGCTGCACAGCCCCGCCTCCTGCTGTCCGGGCCGTCCGTATACTGCGCCCCATGAAGCTTGCCATCGTCGGCGTCGGCAAACTGGGCCTCGCCCTGCTCGAAGGAGCGACCGCCCAGCGCGTGATAGACCCATCCGATATCGGCCTGCTCGATGTCAACACTGCCCGTGTACAGGAGATTGCCGCCCGCACTGGCGCACGCATGATCAAGCGGGCGGATCTGGCGTATGCGGGGCGCGTGCTGGTGAGCCTGCAACCCCGCGTCTTTCCCGAAGTCACGGAGTGGTTGGCGCAGGAAAACACCGGCTATATCAGCACCATGGCAGGCGTGAGCGTGTCTACGCTGGTGCGGCGACTGGGCACCAAACGTGTGGTGCGCGTGATGCCCAATCTGGCCGCCACCATTGGCCGCAGTCAGACCGCCATCACGGGACCGCGTGAGGCCCAGGAGGCTGGAGACCTGGCCTTTGCCATGACCCTGTTTGGCGCAGTAGGCGACGCCTACGACCTGCCCGAACATATGTTCGACGCCTTTACCGGCATGAGTGCCAGCGGTCCTGCCTACGCCGCTGTGGTCGCCGAAGCGCTGGCCGACGGCGGTGTCCGCATGGGCCTGCCGCGCCCGCTGGCCAACGAATTGGCGGCCAAGCTGCTGGTGGCCAGCGGCGAACTGCTGCAACAACGTGCCCATCCCGGCCTGCTGAAAGACGAAGTGGCCAGCCCCGGCGGAACCACCATCGCCGGACTGGAGGCCCTGGAAGCAGCGGGCGTGCGCGGCGGCCTGATGAAAGCCGTGATTGCCGCAACCCGCCGCAGCATCGAGTTAGGGCGAGATCAGGAATAACCCAGGCCACGCCCTGAGCCACATGCTGCCAACCACCGCCGTCAGAGGCCTGTGAGTCGGCCTGCCGTAGCGTGTGACCCGATGCGTGTCGCCGCCCTCCTCAGTTGTCTTGTGCTGGCCCTGGTTCCAGTCGCGGGTGCCGCCGTGCCCAGCGGATATTACCCCCACACCACCGGCACGCGCTGGACCTATTCCAGTGGAGAAACGCAGGAGGTCGGCAAGCCCGCCCTTTACCGGGGGGTGCGCGTGGTGCCTGTGGCCCACCAGTACGGCAGCACCGTATACACCCAGGACCTGCTGGAGTACCGCGCTGACGGCAGCGTGTGGCTGCGCGGCGTGAACGCAGGCGGGCGTGTGAACTGGTACACGCCGCCGCTGAACGTGTATCCACCCGGCCCGCTTGTGCCCGGGCAAACCTGGAGCAGCGCCAGTGGCACGCTGAAATCAGCCAGCACGGTCAGGGGTGCGGAGCCGCTGCGGGTGGGGAGCGTCTCTTACAACGCGCTGGTGATCCGCACGGTACTGACCAGTGGGGGCCGCCAGAGCACTCAGCTGACCTACTTTGTGCCCACCGTGGGCGTGGTGCGCTACCAGACCGCAGACGGCAGCCAGATCGATCTGGTGAAATAGGGGCCTGGACCTGGGCAGTTCAGCTGATCGGCAGCGTCCAGAAGAGGCGCGGCGCAGCAGTCAGGTCGTTTCTGGATTCTTTATCGTTGGATGCTGAGCAGCGGCCACCGACACCAAATTCTGACAACAGACTGGACACAGGCAACAGAGCGCACGCAGAAGACCGAGAAACGGCAGGAAATTTAGCCTACCAGCACGGCTCTACGACCTTCCGGCACAACCGGAATCAGGACAATGGGGGGGAAGTTCTCCGCTCATTAAGATACTCCCCCAGATGAGTTTGCGCTGTGATCTGTTCGCCTGACAGAGGGATGACCGGGCGCATAGAGTGAACTCCCGGCAAGACCGTGACCCCATACCACCTCTGCCGGGACACAGGAGAGTGAAAGCTGTGCACATCTACAAGCTGTCTGGCCGAAACGTCGAAGTAACCGATGCCATGCGCGATTACGTCGAGGAGAAACTCACGCGACTGGACCGCTACAGCGACCAGATCACCGATGCACGCGTGACACTGACGGTCAGAGAAGTACGGGATTCAGGACGCCGCAACCGCGTTGAAGTGCAGCTGAACGTGCCCCACGGCATCATCCGGGCCGAAGAACACCACGCCGATATGTACGCCGCCATCGACAAGGCCAGCGACGTGTTAGAGCGTCAGCTCCGCAAATTCAAGACCCGCTTTCTGAAGCACCGCACCGACGCCATTCCGGCCCCGGAACCCGGCCTGGCCGAAGCCGACGTGGCCGCAGGACTGGACGACGTGAGCGAATTCAGGCCCGAAATCGTGCGTCAGAAGAAGTTCGACATGCGCCCCATGAGCGCCGAGGACGCCGTGGCGCAGATGGAAGCCCTCGGACACGATTTCTACGTCTTCAAGAACATGAGTTCCGACATCTGCAACGTGGTGTACCGCCGCCACGACGGACATTTTGGCTTGATCGAACCCAGCTGAGCCCAGGCGGCCCAGGCAACAGGCCCTACCGCTTTGTAGCCTCTGTCCCTCCGCAGTGACGTTCCTTCTTCATTCGGCAAAGTGGCAGCCCTCTCACAGCATGCTCAAGACAATCGCGGCGGGCATGGAAGTGAGTCCTTCCATGCCCGCTCTGCTGTCGTGGTCTCCCACTTGCTTAAGCATTAGGGTGCAACAAAGGACAAGGCAGAGGGGGGACCGGGATGCTACGCTGTGGCGTTTATGATCGCGCATGTGATCAATCCAGGGTCCAGCAGCGTGAAACTTGCGTGTGCAGCCATCGAACCTAGCCTGAACCCAGCGCTGCCGGGGCAACTGCGTGTCCAGCTCGAACGGGCCGAATTGCCTCTGTCTGGCCCCCCCAGCACCGCCCAACTGGAGGAGCTGAAAGCCCAGATTCGCACCCTGACCGCCGACTGGCCCACACCAGACGCCGTGGTGGGGCGCGGGGGCCTGATCGGGCGGGTCCCTGCCGGAACCTACCGCGTGACGCCGGAACTGGCCGAATACGCCCTGCAGGGAGAGGGGGCCTCAGAACCTGCCAATTTCGGTGGCCCGCTGGCTCTGGCCCTGGCAGATGCCTGGGGGGTTCCGGCCTATATCGTGGACCCTCAGAGTGTGGATGAGCTGTTGCCCGAAGCCCGCGCGACCGGAGTGCAGGGTGTCACGCGGGCCACCCGCTTTCATACCCTGAATGCCCGTGTGGTGGCCCGCCGCGCCGCACATGAAGTCGGCAAACGGCTGGGTGATGCCCGAGTGGTCGTGGCCCATCTGGGGGCGACCACCAGCGTCACGGCCTTTGACGGGGGACGCGCCATAGACACCACGGGCACTGGCCCCGACGGTGGCCCCATGGGTGCCATGCAGGGTGGCCCGCTGCCTGCCCGCGCCCTGCTCCGGCTGATGCGTGAGCAGGGCGAGGCCGCGACCCTGCGGCTGTTGGCCGGAGAAAGCGGCTTCCGCGCCCTGACAGGCAGTGCCAACCTGAAAGACCTGGAAACCCGTGAATTGAGCGACCCAGCAGTGCAGGCCGCCACAGCCGCCTTTGTGCAGCAGGCATGCAAGGCTATCGGTGAGCAGTGTGCCGCGTTGCCGGGCCGCCCCCACGCCATTGCCCTGACAGGCGGGATTGCCCGCTGGGACGGTCTGGTAGACCGGATAGAGCGGCGGGTGGCCTGGATTGCCCCCGTGATCGTGGTGCCGGGGGAACTGGAACTCGAAGCCCTGGCTGAAGGCGTGGGCCGCGTGCTGCTGGGGCTGGAGCAGGTGCGTCAGTGGCCGCACGCCTCGCCTACGGTTGGCCCGGTGGCGACTCCGGCGGCGGCAGGCTCGGTCACCACCTCTCCTCCACGGCCTACCTCCAGCGAGAACGCCTAGCGTGGCCCGCCGCCGCCCAAACGCCCGCGCTGTGCCGGAACCCATCCGGGCCACCAGCATGTGGCGCGTGGATCAGGTGTTCCTGGCCCGCAAGGGGCAACGGGTCGAGGTCATCTGCTCCCTGGTCAACGACCGCAGCGGGCTACGCAACCTCAGCGTGATCGCGCCCACTGAAGATCCCCGCGAGGCCGTGCGGCATGCAGCCCGGTTTATTGCGGGCAAAGGCAACGTCAGCACCGCCAGAAATGCCCGCGTGCGCTGGACCCGCGAGCAGAGCACCTCGCTTCAGGATGAACTGATCCGGGATGAGGAGCTGGAAGACGACTTTCAGGATGAATTTGAGGAGATGTTGGCTGCGGTACGTGACCAGATGCGGTGAAGAAAGATCAACGGAGCTGACACTTACTTGGCAGCCCTGACAACAGGGCACAACAAAAACCCCCACCATTCGGCGGGGAATCTTTGCTGAATCTACTTTGGTTGCAGGGACAGGATTTGAACCTGCGACCTCCGGGTTATGAGCCCGACGAGCTACCGGACTGCTCTACCCTGCGTCAACCTTGCTGCTTACAACCCAAGACACTCAGCGTACTGACACCAACTGTGCTCTGGTTGCTTTTCACCGTGCCGGACGGTGTTTCTTCCGGCGCTTAGGAATAGTACCGCGGGTTTTGCGAACTGTCAACACCCCGTGTACACAGCCCCTTGATCGAGCCTTGATCTACCGCAGACAATCCCACGGCTGGCATGAGCGCGGGCGGGTAGGCTGGAGCCGTGAGCAGCGGCAGCAGAGAGAACAGCACCCAGGCAGGAACCACAGGGCTACAGGAGCGCAAGCTGCGGCATATAGAGGCCTGCCTGCGCCCCGAGAGCCAGTACGCGGGCGTGACCACCGGGCTAGAGCGTGTGCCGTGGCCCTACCGCGCTCTGCCAGGGCTGAATCTGGATGAGGTTGGGTTAACTACACCGCTGCTGGGCCGAATCCTGAGCGCACCGGTGCTGATCGGGGCAATGACTGGTGGAGCCGAACGGGCCGCCCTGATCAACCGAAATCTGGCGGTGGCCGCGCAACGCCTCGGCGTGGGCATGATGCTGGGTTCACAGCGCGTCATGCTGGAGCATCCATCGGCGGCGGCCAGTTTCCGGATCCGCGAACTGGCCCCCGACATCCTGCTGATTGGCAATCTGGGAGCCGCGCAATTCTTATCCACCCGCACTCGGGGCGCTTATGGTGCCGTGGAGGCCACCCGCGCCGTGCAGGAGGTGGGAGCCGACGCACTGGCAATCCATGTCAACCCGCTTCAGGAGGCGCTGCAACTGGACGGAGACACCAACTGGGCAGGCATGGCCGGGCGTCTGAGCGAGGTCGTGCCTGAACTGGGCTTTCCGGTGGTGCTCAAGGAGGTGGGGCACGGACTGGACGCCGCCACTCTGCGGGCGGTCGCAGGCGCAGGCTTTGCGGCGTTTGATGTGGCAGGCGCGGGCGGTACCAGTTGGGCACGGGTCGAGCAGTTGGTGCATCACGGCCGGGTCATCACGCCTGACCTGTGCGAGGTGGGCCTGCCGACCGCGCAGGCCATCCGGGAGGCCCGCCACGCCGCCCCTCACACGCCCCTGATCGCTTCCGGCGGTATCCGCAGCGGCCTGGACGCCGCCCGCGCCCTCAGGTTGGGAGCCAGCGCTGTGGCTGTGGCCCGCCCGCTGCTGGAACCTGCGCTGGAAAGTGCCGAGGCCGTGGAGGCCTGGCTCCGCCAATTTATTCATGAGCTGCGGGTGGCCCTGTTTGTGGGCGGCTTCGAAAACGTGGCAGCCGCTCAGATCAGGCCAGAGGAGGAGTAGGTTACTGCGCCATTACGCGTTCCACCCGCGCTCCCAATCCGGTCAGTACCTCGTATTCAATCGTGCCGCCCCACTCGGCCACATCGGTCACGGTGATGGTATCCGGTCCCCAGAGGTCGGCCCAGTCGCCCACCTGAACGTCTAATCCGGTGACATCCACCATCATCTGATCCATGCAGATGCGGCCCAGCGTGGGGCGGCGCACTCCAGCCACTTGGACCGAGGCCTTGAGGGTCGCGTTGCGCGGGTAGCCGTCGGCGTAGCCCATGCCCACTGTCGCCACCACCGTTTCCTGCTGGGCATGCCACAGGCCACCGTAGCTCACGCTTTCGCCGGGGTAGGCGGTGTGAATGTGCGTGATCCGGGCCCGCAGGCTCATGACAGGTAGAAGGGGCACCACCCGGCGCAGATGCGGCGGCGCAAAACCGTAGCTGGCCAGCCCAGGCCGTGCCAGTCTCATGCCCGGCAACTGGCCCAGGCTCAGGATGCCGCCGCCGTTGGAAGCGTGCGCCAGCACTGGAGGCAGTTGGGTCAATACGCCCCGGAAGCGCTCCAGTTGCGTGTAGGCAAAGGTCAGGTCAGGCTCGTCTGCGCTGGCAAAGTGGGTGTAAGCGCCTTCCAGCAGGCCACGTTCGGCCAGCCGTTGCCCAATGACCACGGCTTCGGCAGGCCGCGCTCCCAGGCGGTTCATGCCCGTATCGATTTTCAGGTGGGCGCGGGCGTGGGGGGGCAAAGCGTCGGCCTCGGCCAGAGAAGACACGGGCAGGCGCACGCCCAGATCAGCCAGCGGTCCCACTTCATCCGGCATCGGCGGAGTCAGCAGCAAGATGGGTTTTCCGGGGTTCAGAGCGGCCAACTGCGCCGCCTCACGCGGCAGAGCCACGGCCAGCCCCCACACATCCGGATGCTGGGCAGCCACCCGCGCCACCAGTTCCAGGCCATGTCCATAAGCATCGGCCTTGACGGGCAACAGCAAGGGAACGCCCGCCCGAGCACTCAGGGCAGTCAGGTTGTCCCGCAGGGCAGAAACGGAAATGTGGGCCACAGCACGCGAAAGCACCTGCCTATGGTAGCGGCTTCAGTACCCATTTCGGCAGCCTCATCTGTATTTCTCATACCGTCCTGTCCGGTTCACTTGCTGACCGCTGTATGATTTCCGGCAGTGAATACGTTGCCTTTCAGTTTGCGCCGTCCGGGTGTGCGCCGCGCCGCCCTCGCTACCGCCTCACTCACGTTTGCCGTCCTGGCAGGCGGCCCGGCCCTGGCCCAGACAGGCGGGATTCTGCCCCTGGTGTCGGTGGGCGAAAAATGGCCGCAGGCGCAGGAAACCTACATCATCCGGGTATCGGCGCAGAACGCGGGCAAACCCCTGGGATTGGAAGTCTATTCGCCCACCTTCAACCTGGCGGATTACGTGGATGGACGGCGCGGGGCAGGCTATTTTGGCGACGAACTGTACGAGCGCACCGATGTCTTCGAGGGCGTCTTCAGCCTCAGCGGCCCCAATGGACTGGTGACCGAGCGGCGCTACGGCATGAACCGCGAACACACCTGGGACAGCCTGTATGCAGGCGGCCTTGCCGCCGGAACCTACACCCTCAAGGTGTCCAGCCGGGGCGACGGCAAAAACTCGTTTGCCCTCCGTACCGCTGCCCCCTTTGCCCTCGAAACCAGCGACTTCAGCGTGAATGCCCGCGATACCGAGCAGACGCCACTCCTGGCCGCTCGGCTGAGCGTCACGTCCGACTGGGTGGGCAAAACCGTGGGCATCCTGAACTACGACATAGACGGGGCCAGAGAGGCTGAAACGTGGGTGATCTTGCCCGGAGGCCGCCGCGTCAATATGACCAGCAGCGAGAACGGCAAAACCGTGACCGAGAAGTTCAATGTGACGGCCGATCAGGTCGGAGAGTGGCAGGTGTTTATCCGCGTGCTGCCCACGACCAAGCAGTATTCCAACGCCATTCGTTATTCGTTCCGCCTGAACGATCAGCCCATCACGGCGCGGGTCGGTGGGTTCACCCCGCCCGAAAACATCAAGATCGCCAACCAATTGCTGGTCGATGTGGTGGACCCGCAGGGCCGCCCCATTCCCGGCGCAAGTTATGTCCAGATCGGAGACACCACGGTGCGCCCGCAACTGCCGCCCGGCTACGTGCCCGTCAGCTCTACCATTCTGGAAGGCACTGGCAACGTGGTCTCCCCCACCGAGATTCGGTATCAGCCCGGCTACAACAAACTGCGCTTCGTAGCCCGCCCACCCGAAGGCCAGCTGGGGGTAGACGCCGTGGCTATTTACGGCAGCCAGCGCATTCCACTGACCGGGATTCCCTTTGAGGTGGCGGGCCGCACGCTGACCACGCCCACCACAGTGCCGCTGGCCCCCGGCGACTATCCGGTCAAGCCGACAGCCATTCCGGGCAGCACCTTTACGCCGCCCCTGGCAGGCCGCGTGGTAGACGGCAGCACGGGCCGCGTGACCATCGAGTACAACGTCAAAACTGAAATCACGCTGATCACTGCGCCCGACATTCTGAATGCCTGTGACGTGACCCAGCTGACGGCCACCGCCAAGACCGAATTTCCCTACCGCCTGCCTGCCCGCCTGAGACTGAACCTGCCCACCGGCTGGACCAGCGATTATCCGCTGGAATTGCCCGGAGACTTCAGTGCCGGACAACCCCTGCGCCTGAAAGCCCCCGTGCGCGTGTGCCGCAGCGACACCGCCGAAGCCATTCTGGACCCCATTGATCTGAGAACGACCGGGGTGGCCCGCGTCCGCAACCCCGGCGGCGCAAACGTGACCCGCAACGTGCAGGGCGGCGCACGGGCCAGTCTGGCCAAAACGGTGGAGGCCAGCCTTCAGAGCGGCACCAGCCAAAACGGCTTGGGCGGCGGGGCACAGAGCTACACCGTAACCCTGGTGCTGACGGTAGACAGCACGCTGGAGAACATCCGCCTGGGTGACCCGCTGCCCACCGGAAGCGGCACGCCTGCCGTGCGCGGCCCGATCAGCGTTCAGGGCCCCAGCCTCGCCAATGTGAACCCCCGCGTCGAAGGCGACACCCTGATCCTGGCCCGTGTGATTCCCGGTACGTACACCTTCACCTACACCCTATTTTCTGATCAGCCTGCCGACCGCGTGGTCACGGCGCCTGATATCGGCTGGTAACTCTGAACCGGTGGCACACCACACCAGAAGCTCGGCTGTACCTCTGATGTTGGTGGGCAATCTCGCGGCATTTTCGTGCGGCCTGGGCTAAACTAAGAGCATGAAGCGGGTGCTGCTCCTCATGTGCGCCGCCGCAGCTCTGGTGGCCTGTGGTGGGCTGTCATCAGCGCCCGCCCCCAGTGCCGGGGATCTGCTGAGCGCCCCCACGGCGCTGAATCTGGCGGGCCGAACCATAAAACTGGATGCCGCGCCGCAACTGGCCCAGACCGACCTGAACCTGCGGGTGCGGGTGCAGACCTCGCACAAGCCGCTGCCCAAGTTGAAGGTGCTGGGGGTCTATATGGTCACGGCGGGCGGTGTCTGGAACGCCGCTCCTCAGGCAGCCCGCCCCTGTGACGCCCGCAACCGCTGCACACAGGTAACCGCCAGCGGCCCTGCACAGGGTTTGAAGGCAGCCACAGGGGTCCAGGTCGTCGTGAACCTCAGCACCGCAGATGGACGCACCTACTGGCTCAGAGACGCTGCCAGTACCATCATGCAGGGCGGAACTGGCCAGAGCAGCACGGGCGCTGTGCAGCCGCTCCGGGCGTCCAAGACCAAAACCAAAGCGCTGAAGAACTGATTCCAGCCGCTCTGAAGCCATCAAGCAAGACAGAAAGCCGCCCCTATCCAGAGGCGGCTTTCTGTGAATGGGGGTGGTCTGGCTTACTGGGCGGCGGCGTAGCGGCGGGCGACTTCGTCCCAGTTCACCACGTTCCAGAAGGCTTTAAGGTAATCGGGGCGCTTGTTCTGGTAGTTCAGGTAGTAGGCGTGTTCCCACACGTCCACACCCAGAATCGGCGTGCCGCTGACGCCTGCCAGCGCTTCGCCCATCAGGGGGCTGTCCTGGTTGGCGGTAGACACCACGGCCAACTTGCCGTTCTGCACGACCAACCAGGCCCAACCGCTGCCAAAGCGGGTCTTGGCGGCGTCTTCGAACTTCTCCTTGAAGGCGTCGAAGGAACCGAAGGCGTCGTTAATGGCCTGCGCGACTTTGGGGGTGGGCTGGCCGCTGCCGCCTCCGCCCAACACCGTCCAGAACAGGCTGTGGTTGACGTGGCCGCCTGCATTGTTCCGCAGCACGTTCTTCTTGTCGGCGGGCACCTGATCCAGCTTGGTGATCAGTTCTTCGGCAGGCAGGTCGGCAAACTCGGTGCCGTCCAACGCCTTGTTCGCGTTGTCGATGTAAGTCTGATGGTGCTTGGTGTGATGGATTTCCATGGTGCGGCCATCAATGTGTGGTTCCAGGGCGTCGTAAGCGTAGGGCAGAGGGGGGAGTGTGTAGGCCATGTCAACGTGCTCCTTTCGTGGGGCCAGAGGGTCACACCGCCCGCACGGTGCGGGGATGGTCTGGCATTGGCTTTCTATCTTACGCGTGCCTGATGTGCAGCGGGCAGGATGCATACTCTGAGGTGTGCTTTAAGAAAGCTCTCACCAACAGAAGGCTCAGGGGGCCGTCTGCCTCTTGCTGATGCTCTGGCTGGCGCGTTGCAGGCGGGCCGCCAGGTTGGGAATGCTGGCGTCGGGCAGGCGGCTGGAAGGGGCCGACAGACTCAGTGCGGCCACAGTCTGCTCCCCACCATCAAAGACAGGCACGGCCACGCAGCGCACGCCCAGTTCTCTTTCCTCATTGTCCAGGGCGTACCCGTGGCGGCGCACCTGTTCCAGTTCGGCCAGGTAGTCGGCAGGGGTGGTGATGGTCTGCGGGGTGAAGGCTTGAAACGACATTTCTCCTACGGCGCGGCGTATTTCCTCGGCAGGTTGCCAGGCCAGGAGTGCCTTCCCCGCCCCCGTGCAGTGCAGCGGCACTCGCGCCCCAATCTGGGTAAACATCCGCATCAGCCCGCGCCCCTCTTCTTGATGCACGTACACCACGTCGGGCGCTTGCAGGACGGCTAGATTCACCGTTTCGCCCAGTTCGGCCACGAGGGTTTGCATCTCGCCTTTTGCCGCCGGAATCAGGCCGCCCGCGCCCAAGTACGCTTGCCCAGTAGCAAAGGCCTGCACGCCCACCCGCCACAGCCCCGCCCATTCCTGGGCAAATCCCTGCGCCTGAAGGGTATGCAGCAGACGGTACGCGGTGCTGGCATTCAGGCCTGCGTGCCGCGCCGTGTCGCCCAGGGTCAGGGGGCCATGTTGCCCCAGCACCCTCAGCACGGTCAGGCCACGTTCCAGCGTGCGAACGGGCTCGGTCTCACCTGTACGGGTGCGCCCCGGACGGCGGACAGGGTCAGTCATCTCTGAACTCAGGCCAGTTCCCGGTAGCCGCTGAGAGTCAGAAAATCCACCAGCGGGCGCACGGTGGCCACCTCATGAAACAGGGCGGCAGCCTGCGCGTGTTCTTC
>JAQBPF010000319.1 GCA_028287665.1 Deinococcus sp.
GCCGGAAGGTGGCGAGGCCGCGCACCTGTCCCTGCTCGTCGGTGATGGCAGCATTGGCCGTCAGGGGCGTGGTGGCCGGGGCCATCATCTGCGCCATTTCTGCGCCGCCCGCTGCGGCCACTCCCAAGGTCAACACGCCCAGCGCCGTCCATTTCACTCGCTTCAGCAGCATTCCAGTTGCCCGCAGCCCATTCACCTGCATCTCAGTTCCCCCCGGTGTAGCGCACGCGGTAAATAACGCCGCTCTGGTCGTCGGTAAACAGCAGGCTGCCGTCGGTGTACTGGGCAATGCCTGCCACCCGGCCAAACTGCTTCCATTCGTCGCCGTCCTGAAATACAAATCCCGTGACGAAGGGCGTGATGGCGGTGGGTTTGTTGGCGGCGTCAAAGTTCACGCGGGCAATTTCGTAGCCGCTGGGTTCGTCGCGGTTCCACGATCCCCGGTAGGCCACGAAGGCGTCGTTGCGGAATTCGGCGGGAAACTGCGTGCCCGTATAGAACTTGGCGTCAATGGCCGCCGCGTGGGCCGTGTAATTCAGCGTGCTGCCCTGGGTCCCGGCGCAGTATTCGGCCTTGGTGATCTTGCCGGGAATGTTGCCCACATTGACGTAGGGATCGGGCTGCTTGTCGCCGTAACAAAAGGGCCAGCCGTAGTTTTTGCCGCGCAGAATCACATTCGTTTCTTCGGGCGGAATGTTGTCGCCGTGCCAGTCGCTGCCCTGATCGAAGCCGTAGAGGGTTTTGGTGACTGGATGCCAGCCGAAGCCGATGGTGTGACGCAGGCCGCGTGCATACACTTCCCGAACCTTGCCATTGGGATTGATCCGCAGCATGGTCGCTTCTTCGGGGTTCTGGGTGGGCGCGTCGTTGTTGGTGGACCCGAAGGTGGCATACAGGAAGCCGTCCGGCCCCCAGTGCAGGCTGCGTGCATGGTGCTGGCCTGCATCCGGGAAGCCGTCTGCAAAGACGCGGGGCACGCTGAGGGTGCCGTCTTTGGCCATCGTCATGACCCAGATGGTTTTCTCGCCTACCACATACAGCTTGCCTTCTTTCACGTCCAGCCCGTGCGCCAGCTTGAGATTCTGGGCCACCTGCCTGCGCTCCACGGCCTCGATCTTGCCGTCGTTGTTCACGTCTTTGAGGTACCAGACGTCACCCTGCTGGCGGCGCGTCAGATAAATCCCACCATCTGGCATCACATGCATCATGCGGGCGTTGCCCAGGCCCGTGGCCATCACGCTGATGGTGAACCCGGCAGGCACCTTCAGGCGGGCCAGTTTGTCGGGCGTAAACTCCAGCGCAGTGGGCTCGTTGCGGGTCACTGTGGCGCTCACGGCGGGCTCGGGCGGCGCGACGGGGCGGGGTTGGGCCGGGGGAAGAAGAGACGGAGCAACCTGTGCCGAGCCAAAAGAAGCAAAAGCAAGGGCCGCCGTGAGAGCGGTCAGAATGGGTGTACGCATGATGTGGAGCCTCCTAAAAGCAGGATCACACACGTCTAAAATGCTTAAATCAACCTTTAACACCTTCTGAGTGCCGATTAAGCCTCAGATCAAAGCTCAGTTGGGTCAAAATTAAGTGCTTGTTTAAGAGCCCTTAGCTGAGTTGATACATGGCGCTCGGCAGTTCATATAAACAGGAGAAGATCTAGCTGATCGGCCTGAGACAATCACTAGCACCAGCGCCGAATAACACCCGCGCCTGATCACTCCCTTCCAGCGGCGGTGTGGTTCAGGGGGTGCCCACAAAGAGCGGCAGATCAGACTCCGGCACTGCACCTGCAACCACGGCGCGGCGGTGCAACTCCCGCACAGCCCGCTCGCCCTCTTCGCCCACATCCAAACTGAACTCATTGACGTACAAATTGATATGCGCCCGCATCACATCTTCGGCCATCTCGGAGGCGTGGGCACGGATGTATTCGGTGGCGGCCTGCGGGTGGGCGTAGGCGTATTCCAGGCTCTGGCGCACGGCGGTATTCAGGTTCCACTGCAATTCGGCGGGCAGATCGCGGCGCACCAGAATCGCGCCCAGCGGCAGCGGCAGCCCCGTTTCAGTTTCCCACCATGCGCCCAGATCCAGCACCTTGCTCAGGCCGTGCTGCGGGTAGGTAAAGCGCGATTCGTGGATGATCAGACCCGCGTCTACGGCCTGGCCTTCCCACTCCCCGCGTTCTACGGCAGGCATCACGGCGTCGTAGCGCATTCTCAGCACCTTCACGTCCGGGTATACGGCCCGCAGCAGCAGTTCGGCGGTGGTCAGTGCGCCCGGAGAAGCCACCACCTTTCCATTTAAATCCATGCCGTCTAAATCCATTCCAACTGCTCCGGCCCGCGCCACCACCAACGGCCCCACACCCCGGCCCAGTGCGCCGCCTGCCCGCAGCGCCACATACTGATCCATCACACCAAAATAGGCGCGGTAACTGATTTTGGTCATCGGCAGGCGGCCTTCTACGGCCCAGTCGTTCAGCGTCTGCACGTCTTCCAGGATTTCGGTGACAGGCACGGGCGACGGCGTGAGGCCCGCGTGCAGGGCATGAAATATAAACGTGTCGTTGGGGCAAAAAGAATAGCCCAATTGGAGGACAGGAGGAAGCGAGGCGGGGGCAGGGGCGGCGTCGGTCATGCGGTCAGGGTACGCCCGGAAAGGCGGGGCAATGGTCTTCAGGTTCGCTCAAGACGGCGTGCAGAGTTCATCAGCGGCGCGTCATGCAGGGTTGGGTAGGCTGAAGACATGATCCGTTCCGTGTTGCTGGCGGCCCTGACGTTCAGTCTCAGTGCATGTATGAGCCGTCCTGCGGCTTCTTCTGGCGGCGCGGAGCCGCAGGGTCAGCCTGCTGTGGCCTGTGTGGAGGGCTACACCCGCCCCGATTTTGCCCGCCTGCAGGCCGACCTGAGCGCCGCCCGCGCCCGCTGGCAGGCCGCCGCGATTTCCAACTACGCTTACGACTTTGCCCAATATTCCTTGCCCGTGCGTTTTCCTGCCGTGCGTGTCACCGTCAGCGGCGGGGCAGTGCAGAGTGTGGCCCTCAAAGCAGGCGAGCAGGGTGAACCCTCAGCCCAGGCCCGCGCCACCGTAGACGGTCTGTTTCAGAACATTGCCGACGCTCTGGCGTATCAGCAGGCCCAGCCTTGCCCGGAGATACAGGCCGAATACGACGTGCAGGACGGGCACCCGACGCGTTTGTTTAGCGGGACGGAGGAAGCGAATGTGGCCGATGGAGAAGGGGAATGGAATGTGACGGGGTTTGAGCGGCGTTGAGGGGATAGGTTTTTGGGCTTGTCCCACGATTTCCCCCACCCCCCAGCCCCCGCCCCCAAAGGGGTCAGGGGAGTTGGCGCTCCGCTGAGGAGGATCGATCTCGTCGCCTTCCAAGTCGGCTTGTTCGTTCATCTGAAGCGGAATTGCCAGTTCATTCCGAAATGGAATTGGCCCGCGCGTTGCACGCACCTTGGGGCCTCACACGGAATTGGCGGCGGTGTTTCGGGTCTGCCACAAGGGAAACCAATCTCTTGACACCGCCCATCAAGCTCAGTTATTCACTCCACGATCCACGATCCACGATCCACGATCCACGATCCACGATCCCAGCCCTACACGTCGCTCAGGTCAGGCATCAGCATCAGCAGGCCGCGTGTGGCGTCTGCTAAGGCCAAGTGTCCGTCTGGCAGGGCGGCAATGTCCATCGGGGTGCCGAAGGTGCGCTGGTGGGTCACGCGGAAGGTCGCCAGGTCGACCACACTGACTGTGCCGCCCCGGTCGGTCAGGTAGGCTTTGCCCTGCATCACGCTGAATTTGTCTGGATTGCCCTTCAGCTTCAGCGTGCGCCTGATCTGTCCATCGTCGGCCAGTTCCAGCAGGCGGCCCTGTACGTCCAGCACCAGCACGCCGCCTGACCACTGCTCTAGGCCAACCGGTGCGCCGCCCACGGCGTAGGTGTCCAGCAGTTGCGCTCCGTTCCCCGACAGCACAAAGAGTTGCCCGGTGGTGTGCTGGGTCGCCCACAGGCGGTTGCCGACGTGCAGCACGGCGTCCATGTAATCGGCTTCGGGCATGGGGGCGGCTGTGGCAAGAATACGGCGCGTGGTGGCCGCGTCGTTCGGGCCGCCGAACACCAACAGTTCCCCGCTGGACGCGGTTTTGACGAACACGCGGCCCTCTTCTACGGCCAGTCCCGCCGCGCCGCCCGGTGTGGCGAACCGGCGTTCTATCCTGCCCTGCGCCACGTTCAGCACGATCAACTGGTTGTTGGCGGCGTCCAGCAGATAGGCGCGGCCCTGTGAGTACACGGCTTCGGTGAACCATGCAGGCTGAGCGGTCTTCATGCTCACGCGGCGCAGTTTGCCATCCGGGGCGCGAATCGTCAGCGGAGTGCCGGAGCTTTTGCTGCTGGCAAACACCACACTGTCTCCGGCGCTGACCACCACATCGGCCCGCGTGGGCGCAGGCTGGGGCCACAGCACAAAGGCGGCGACGGCGGCGGCCATTCCGAGGCTGGTCGGCAGCCAGAAGGCAAAGTTGGGGCGCTGGCGTGGGGCGGCCCGTTGTGGGGTGCTGACAGGTTTGGCACTGTTCAGCACACGCGCACGCAGGTCGGCGGGTGGCGCGACTTCGTGTGTGGCGTGCAGCACACCGTCCAACACCCGGCGCAGTTCGGCGGCCTCGCGCTGGCAGTCGGCGCACGTTTGCAGATGCGCCTGCACACGCTCGGCCTCCGCTTCAGAGGCGATGCCCAGCAGCACGGCGCTCAGGTCTTCGCGGCAGGCTTCACAGGCTGGAGTGTTGAGGGGTTGCCCGCTCATAAATTGTCTCCCTCCTCGCCCAGCAAGCCGCGCAACCTGTCCAGCGCGTATTTCAGGCGGCTTTTGACTGTCCCCACCGGAACCGACATGGCCGCCGCGATGTCCTCGCGCGTTTCTCCCCGGAAAAAAGCCCGCTCCACCGTTTCGCGCTGCACGGGCTTCAGGCCAAGCAACGCGGCCTGAATGTGTTCGGCGCGGGCGCGTTCCTCGGCTCCGGCCTGCAGGTTCACACGCTCATCGGGAAAGGGGAGGGGCAGGCCTTCAGGGTCGTCCAGCGGCAGATGCACGCGCCCGCCGCGCAGCTTGGAAATGGCCGCGTGGCGCACCACCGTCAGAAAGAAGGTGGGAAACGAGGCCCGCGCCGGATCGAACAGTCCCGGTTTCTCCCAGACCTTCAGAAAAGCGTCGTGAACGATGTCCTGCGCCTGAGCCGCGTCTTTGAGGATATAGAAGGCGACTCCGTAGGCGGCGCGGCTGTGGCGGTCATACAGCGTCGCCAGTGCTGCCTCGTCGCGCCGGGCAAAGCGGGCCAGCAGCGCCGCGTCGGGTTCATCCGGCAAGGGCTGAAGGCTGGCCACCTGCTCGCTGGAGCGCATCACCGACACACTAACCGAAACTGCCGCAGGAGCGGGAGCGCTGCCGCGTGGCCTGTGCGGGCGCAACTCTTCCCCGTACACGCTCAACATGTTGGCCCACGCCTCTTCCTCATGCTGACCTATACGCCCGCCGCGCCGCAAAAGTTCAGTGTCAAGGCTGCCGCGCCGGAATTGAACCTTTGCCCCTCGCCCCCGCGTACAGGTCATCGGCAGGACAGCGCAGCGCAGGAGAAGGCGGCGCAGGACAGGCCCGGACAGGCGCACCACAGGAAATGAACCTTCTGCCCCCCCCGGCGTACAGGCTTTCAGAAGGACCGACGCCAACCACTCAAAGGAGAATCACCATGAAGCCCCCAATGGGCGCAGCCTTCGGCGCTGTGCTGACCCTCACCCTTGTTTTTGTCGGCCTTGCAGCGGCGCAGACGGCCACTCCATACGCCGCCGTGGCTGCCGCTGGCACGCCCCAGGCCCAGTTCAATTTCCGGGTCACGCTGATTCCGGTGCCGGGGCGGGTGCAGCAAGTCACCGCCACCCTGAAGCTTGATCCGCTGCGGCCCCAGGACGTGACCGGAACGGTGCAAGTTCCCCTCAAAACGTTGATGACGGGCATCAAGTTACGCGACGAACACGCCCGCAATTATCTGAAGGCCGGACAGTTTCCCTTCGCCACCTTCCGGCTGGGCAAGCTCAGCGGCGTTCCGGCGCTTCCAGTGGGGCAGGAGGTCAGCGGCCAGGTCAGCGGCACGTTCACGCTGGCCGGAGTCACGCGGCCACTCACCGCGCCCGTCACGCTGCGGCGGGAAGCTTCGGGGCAGATCAACGTCAGCACCCAGTTCAACATTCCCCTCAACGATTACGGCATTCACATTCGCGGGGCCGACAAAAACACCGATGTTCGCCTGAGGTTTGCTGTCGCCGCCAGATAAACCAGAAAGATGAACCAGACTCCCGCTTTCCGCCCTCTCATTCCACACAGGAGAACCACCATGACCCAGATTCACTTTGCCCGCACCATCGCCGCCGCCCTGACCCTCACCGCTGCTGCCGTTGCCCAGACCATGACCGACACCATGCCCATGAAAGACGCCGCCCCCATGACAGGGAGCATGCCGGGCAGCATGAAGGCCGTCAGACAGGGCAATTTCCGTGCTCTGGAAGCGCCCACGCGGGGCAAAGCCGCGCTGACCAGAACCACCACCGGCTACACGCTGACCCTCACGGGCCTGAAAACTGAACCCGGCCCTGACCTGAAAGTGCTCCTCTTCGCGGGCAATCTGACCACTGCGGGTGCCAATCGCAAAGTAGCGGGCAAGTACCTGCAAGTGGGCGAACTGAAGAAATTCAGTGGCAACTTCAGCTACACCATTGCCAGCAAAGACCTCAGCAAGTACACCAGCGTGGTGATCTGGTGTGATCAGGCGGCGGCGGGATTTGCGATTGCCAATTTGAAGTAGAGAAAGGAGCACATAAACCTGTGAGTGGGAAGTGGTCAGTGGAAAAAGAGAAAAGAGCGGGCCTGCCAGCGAATTTCGTTGAAGGCCTGCTCTTGCCCACTCCCCTCTGACCATCCCCCACCTACAGTTTCTCTACACTCCGGCAATGCTTGCCCGCACCCCCGAAGAAGTCCGCGCCTTTTTTGATGCCCACCGCACCGTTCGGCAGTACCGCACGCAGGAAGACGGCTCGCCGCTGCCGTTGCCGCCCGAACACCTGGACGTGATTTTGCACGCGGCGCAGCGTGCCCCCACCGACGCCACCGCGCAACTGTACTCGCTGATTCGGCTGGTTGATCCGGGGGTGCGCCGGGCGGTGGCTGACCTGACCACCAACGCGCACATCGTTACCGCTTCCGAGGCGTTTATGGTGTGCGCCGACGTTCACCGGGTGTCGCGCCTGCTGGAAGTGGGCGGGTCTGCCGGGGGAGACTTTCCCGCCATCGCCGTGCATTTTGGAATTGGCGATTCGGTGCTGGCCGGGCAAAACCTGTTGCTGGCCGCCGAACTCCTGGGCTATCAGGGCTGCTGGATCGGCGGCGTGATGAACGGTCTGGACGGCCTGATCGACGTGCTGGCGCTGCCCGCCGGGGTGCTGCCCTTTGCGGCCCTGACCATCGGCACGCCCGCCGAAGAAGCTCCGCACCGCCCACGCCTTGCCCGTGAACTGGTCATTCACACCGACGCCTACCGCCCCGCCGCCCCGGAAGAACTTCTGGCAGGCATAGAAACCATGAACCCGATTGCGGCCCGTGGGGATAAACCCGGCGACTGGCTGAGGCTGTTGCGCTCGTATTTCGGCGCGGGCGGCGGGATGGAGGGACGCGAGCCGGGATTGCGGGCGGCGCTGAAGCGGCAGGGAATGTGGGCGGGGGAGGAGTCGTCTGGGCCGAGGCATTAGGGTTGATCTGATTGGAGTTTTGGGGCTTGGCCCACGGTGGATTCTCTCAGCCCCGCCTCCACAGGGGGCAGGGGAGCTGGCGTTGCGCTGGGCAGGATTCATCTTGTCGCGTGTTGAGTCGGCTGGATCGGCCATCAGAAGCGGAAGTGTCAGCCGTCTTGACACTGGAATTGGCCCGCGCGTTGCGCGCACCTTGGGGCCTCACATGCCTTTGGGCGGGGACGGGTTGGGGTTGCTGTTTTGCTCATCCCTTGTGGATGAGGGAGTGAACGAAGCAATTGCCCTTCCTTAGACCCTGAGTCCCTTGATCCTTAGGCTTTTACCCAGTTCCACACGCTACCCTTGGCCCCATGTCTACCCCATCTCCCCGCCCACTGCCGACCACCGAAGAACTGAACGCGCAAGGCGAGGGCATGTTGCCCGGACTGATCGGTATCCGCTTTACGCATGCCGAAGCGGGTCTGATGCGCTCCGAACTGACCCTGAGGCGCGAACTGTTGGCCCCCAACGGGTTCCTGCACGCGGCCACCGTTATTGCTCTGGCCGATACCACCTGCGGCTACGGCACGCGCCTGCTGCTGCCCGAAACGGCCACGGGCTTTACCACCATCGAACTGAAAAGCAACCACCTGGGCACTGCCCGCGAAGGCACGCTGACCTGCGAGGCCCGCAGCGTGCACGCCGGACGCACCACCCAGGTCTGGGACGCCGAAGTGCGTGCGCCGAACGGCAAAGTCATGGCGCTGTTCCGGTGTACACAGGCGGTTCTTTATTAAGTTATGGGGTGTGGGTTGTAGGGTGTAGGAGATGCGTGCTGTCTTGTTCTCCCACTTTCCCATATCCCACCTCCTATCCCCGTATGCCCACCGCTGACCCCTTCCTGCGCCACCCTGATCCCCTGACCCGTGAGGTGGCGCGGGAGTACGCGGGCGGCGCATTCCTGATGGACAACGGCGACGGCCTCCAGTGGTACACGGTGCCCACACGGGCGCTGGTGCCCCTGACCGAGCAAGCAGGCCTGCATATTGCGCGGCGGCTGAGGCGCGATCTGGGGCGCTTTGAACTCCGAATAGACACGGTGTTCGACGATGTGGTGCAGGGCTGCCGGGGCCTGTTGCCTGGCGTAGCCCCCCGCGACGGAGAGTGGATCAGCGACGAACTGGCCGACATGTACAGCCACCTTCACGCCACCGGGCTGGCCCATTCCTTCGAGGTCTGGCAGGGCGGCGAACTGGCGGGCGGCATTCTGGGGCTGGCCCTGGGCGGCGCGTTCATTGCCGAAAGCAAGTTTCACCGCGTCACCAATGCCAGCAAGGTGGCACTGGTGCAGTTGGCAGCGCATCTGCACAGGCAGGGCTTTTCTATTTTTGATGCCCAGATTCAGAATCCGCATCTGGCTCGCCTGGGCGTCCACGAAATCAGCGCCAGGGCGTACCGCAGCCAGTTGGCGCTGGCGCTGGCTCAGGATGTGAGCTTGTAGACAGGGGCGTTAAACTGCCCTGAAATGAGTGTTCCGAAGCTGCATGCAGGCGAATTCGACCTCAGCGGGGCATTGGTGGGGCGCTTGCTGGCGGGGCAGTTTCCGCAGTGGGCAGGGCTGCCGCTGCGCCGCGTCCTGTCGCCGGGTACGGTGCATGCCCTCTACCGCCTCGGAGATGACATGGTGGTGCGCCTGCCGCGAATTGGCGTGGACACCGCCGAAGTCGACAAAGAGCATGAGTGGCTGCCCCGCTTGGCTCCGCTGCTGCCCGTGCCGATTCCAGCGCCGTTGGGCCGGGGCGAACCGACTGCCGACTACCCCAGCTCTTGGTCTATTTATTCGTGGCTGGACGGAGAGAACCCCTTGCCGGGACAGTTGCCCGACGCGCCTGCTTTTGCCGCCCAGTTGGCACGTTTCATTGCCGCGCTGCAATCACTGGACACGCATGGCGCACCGCCCTCCAGTCGTGGCCGCAGAACCCTGGCCGATCTGGACACTGCCGCCCGCGAAGCGCTGGCCCAGTCGCACGGACTGATTGATGTGCAGGCCGCAGCGCAGGCGTGGGGGCGGGCGCTTCAGGCTCCGGCCTGGGATGGGCAGGCCGTGTGGGTGCATGCCGACCTGCTCCCCGGCAACCTGCTGGTGCAGGATGGGCGGCTGAGTGCCGTCATAGACATGGGTTCATTGGGCACGGGCGACCCGGCCAGCGATTTCAACGTCGCCTGGAGCATCCTTACACCGGAAGCGCGGCAAGTGTTCCGGCAGGCCCTGAACATAGATGACGGCACCTGGCAGCGGGCGCGGGGACTGGCGCTGGTCATCGCCCTCAGTGCGCTGCCGTATTACGTTCACACCAATCCTACGTTTTCCGAAATCGCCCGCAGTCCAGTTCATGCCGTGCTGGATGATCAAGGTGTGTAACTACAAAGAGTAAGTGGGAAGGGCGAGGGCAACGGCCCCACATCCTTCCCACTCCCCATGATGCGGTCGCCCCAGGCCTTATCCCGTAAACGCGCCCCACAGCAGATACCCGTTTAGGCCGATGATGATGGCCGCAAAGCACCAGCCCAGCGCCGTAATGACCGGGCGGCTGACCAGCACGCCCATCACGCTGCGGTTGGCGGCAAACATCAGCAGGGGCACCAGCGCAAACGGCACGCCGAAGCTCAGGATCACCTGTGAGAGCACCAGGACGCTGGTGGTGTCCAGCCCGGCCAGAATGACTGCGAAGGCCGGAATCATGGTGATGGTGCGCCGCAGCCACAGCGGAATGCTGAAGCTGACGAAGCCCTGCATGATGACCTGACCTGCCATCGTGCCCACGGCGCTGCTGCTGATGCCGCTGGCCAGCAGAGCAACGGCGAAAGCAATCGCGGCGGCTGGCCCCAGCAACGGGGTCAGGGTGCGGTAGGCGGTTTCCAGATTCCCTGCATCCTCGATTCCCTTGCCGAAAAAGGTGGCGGCGGCCACAGCCAGCATGCTCATGTTGATCAGGCCTGCAAAGCCCAGTCCCACCAGCACGTCCACACGGTTCAGTTTGGACAGCCGCAATTTCTCGGCGTCGTTGGCCGTGGGCACGCGGCCCTGAGTGAGGGCGGAATGCAGGTAGATGACGTGCGGCATCACGGTTGCGCCGATGATACCCACCGCCAGATACACGCTGGCCTGTCCCTGAAAACTGGGAACAAAGCCGCCCAGCGCGGCCAGCTCGGGGCGGGCAATCAGCAACTGCACCAGGTAGGCCACGCCAATAATCAGCACGAAGCCGCCGATGGCAATTTCCAGCGGACGGAAGCCCTTGTTTTGCAGGGTCAGCAGCCAGAAGGTAATGACGCCTGTAATGGCTGCGCCCCAGATCATCGGCAGGCCAGTCAGCAGGTGAATGGCGAGGGCCGCGCCCAGAAATTCGGCCAGATCGGTGGCCATCGCGACGATTTCGGCCTGCACCCAGTACAGCCATACCAGTGGGCGGGGCCAGCGTTCGCGGATCAGCTCGGGCAGGTTTTTTCCGGTGGCGATGCCCAGTTTGGCGCTGAGGTTCTGAATCAGCATCGCCATCAGGTTGGCGACCAGAAT
>JAQBPF010000467.1 GCA_028287665.1 Deinococcus sp.
TATCGAACTGGCAGGCCATCAAAACCGCCGAGCGTGGTGGCAAACCCCGCAGCGCCGCCGACCGCGTGCCCGCCGCGCTGGGGGCACTGGCCCGCGAAACTCAGGCGCAAAAGCTGGCTGGACGGTCCAAACCCGCAGACGCTGCTGGACGCCTGGAGGCCATGTCGGCCCTTCAGGCTGCGGCCCCCACAGAGGCGGGCGTGGCTGAAGCTCTGGCTGCCGTCGTGGCCTGGGCGCGGGGTCTGGGGATAGATCCTGAAGTGGCCCTGCGCGCCCAGACACAAGCGGTGTTGGCGGCGCTGCCTGATCCGGCATGAGCGATCCTGAGTTACACGGGCCTGACCCGCTGGACGCCGCGCAGCAAGACCCCTGGGCCGTGTGGCTGGGCGGGCGCACCCGGCAGCCTCTGGATTTGCCCCACTACCGCCGCGCCGCCGTGCTGGTGGCCCTGACGCGCGAACCTGATCCCCGAGTGCTGCTGACGGTGCGCTCTGCGGATCTGCCCACCCACAAGGGCCAGATCGCCTTTCCCGGCGGCAGTCTGGAAACGGGGGAAACGCCCGTGCAGGCGGCCCTGCGTGAAGCTGATGAAGAGGTGGGCCTGGCTTCCGATCTGCCTGAAGTGCTGGGTGAACTGGACGACGTTTTTACGCCCATCGGGTTTCATGTGACGCCTGTGCTGGCGCGTGTTCCGGCAGAACTGAACCTGATTCCTACCGATGAAGTGGCCCAGATCATTTTGCCCACATTGGCCGAACTCCGCGCGCTGCAGGTCATCCGTGAGCTTCGGACTTTGCCAGATGGCACGTCTGTGACCCTGTACCGCTACCCCTGGCAGGGCCACGATATCTGGGGAATGACGGCGCGGATTTTGCATGACCTGCTGACGCAGGGGCCAGGCTCGGCCGTGGAATAAAGCCAGTCCCTTCGGCTTGATCCCAAAAAAAAGCCCCCACCCGGAGGTGAGGAGCTTCTTTTGTCCACCGACTCAGATTTAGCGGGTCGGGTTGATGGTGATCTGGCCGTTTTGCTGCACGTTGTAGGTGTTGACGAACGTGTCGTATCCGGGGGCAATCAGGACGATTTCGTGGCTGCCACGAGAGACGCCTACATTCAGGCCGCCGTTCTGGATGGTGCCTGCCTGACGGCCGTCCACGAACACCAGTGCGCCGGTCACGTTGCTGCGGATAGCAATGGTGAACTGGTTGACGGGGGTGGGGGCGGGAGCGATGACCTGAGCGAACTCGACGTTCAGGTTGGTGGTGCTGCCTGCGCGGATCGACACCGTGGTGGTGTAGTCGCGGAAGCCGGGGGCCTGAACGCGCACGGGGTAGCTTCCGGGGCGCAGGTTGCTGAAGGTGGTGTTGCCAGCGCCGAGGTTCTGACCGTTCAGAACCACCGTGCTGCCCGAGACGTTGGTGCCCACGAACAGGCTGCCGGTCTGGATGGGCGTCTGGCCGACGACGTTAAAGAAGGCGGTGTCGCTGACCCAGCTGTTCTGGGGCAGGGGGTTGACCACGATGCTCAGGGCCTGAGCCAGCTTGTCCTGACCCTTGGCGGATACGGTGGCAAACTGGTCCTGCTGGGTCTTGAAGGAGCTGATCTGGTCGAGGTTCAGGGGCGTCAGGCTGGCCAGGGCCAGGACCTTGTTCAGGCCGATGGGGCCGTCAACGCTGAAGGTGAAGTTATCGCCAGCGGCGGGGAAGACACGGGTGGTGTTGGCCTTCACAAGCGCTTCGTTGCCAGAGATGCGGTTGGGCAGAATCTGGGTCACTTCACCGCTGGAATCCAGGTTGAAGAGGTACACGTAGGCGTCACGGTTGACGCTGGTGCTGATCTTGATGGGCTCGTTGACGCGGTAGTTGGGAGAAGCGTTGCCGCTCTGGTCCTTGTCTACGCGCACGCTGACGCTGAGGTCAGGCTGGGTGGGGTTCACGATAATGCTTTGGGCGCTGATCTTGGGGGCGGCGGCGGCAGTACTCAGCAGCATCGCGGCGGGAATCATCAGAAGTTTTTTCATGGGTGGTACCTCCGAGAAGCAGACTAGTGGCCCTCGCTTGACGCCCCATGAGCAACCCCGACCATAACGTTAATAGTGCTTCAGCCCACGGTCAGGAAGGTAACCGAAGGCTGATCTTCAGGGCAATGTTCCTAAATATTTAGCGAATAATCCGCGCTGGCTCGACATTCGCCGCCCGCCGTGCCGGAATCAGAGCCGCCAGCATGGTCGTTCCCAGGCCGACCGCGTTGACCCACAACAGGTCGGTCAGGCGCACCTCGACTGGCAAGGCCGTGATGAAATACAGGTCGCCCGGCAACTGAAAAGGCCGCAGCGTGAAGTAGGCGCTGATGGCGAGGCCCAGCAGATTGCCCAGCACCAGGCCGCTGAATCCCAGCACCAGGCCTTCCAGCACGAACACACGGGTAATCAGATTGCGCGTGGCTCCGATGGCCCGCAGAATGGCAATCTCCTGCGTTTTCTCGAACACGGCCAGCGTGAGCACATTGGCGATTCCGAAGGCCGCCACGATGACGATCAGAAACACCACGAAGGCGATGACCCGTTTTTGCAGTGCCAGTTGGTCCAGCAGCGTGCCGTACAGGTTTTGCCAGGGCAGCGCCGCATACGGCAGCGTGCGCGTGAGGGCCGACCCGACGGCGGGCGCGGTGGCCGGATCGCGCAGGCGCAACTGGTAGCCCGTGATATTCGGAGTCTGTTGCAGGGCCTGGAGCGTACCCAGATTGGTAAAGGCATAGGCACTGTCGATCAGGTAATTGCCTGTGCTGAACACCCCTTTCACTTTCAGGGTGGCCCGGCGTTGCGTGCTGTTCAGCAGGCGGACCTCATCGCCCGCAAAGGCTCCCACACTGCGGGCCAAGGACGCGCCCAGCATCACCTCGCCGTCTTTGAGGCCCGCCAGCACCTCGCCCTCTTCCGGCTGAAGTTGAAGCACCTGCGCCGCTGTGGGCTGCACGCCGAACAGGGTGGCAAAATCCACCCCGGCGTTGCGGCTTCCGCTGGCCGGGCGGGTCAGCAGGCCTTTATCGGCCAGAAATGGTGTTACTGCCGTGACTTCCTTGTTGTCGGCCATGACCTTTTCCAGTGCCGGATCGCGCGGCTGGGGCGCAAACGATGTGATGCTCAGGTGTGGGCTGGCCCGCAGCGTCGCGTCAATTAGGGAGCGCGTAAACCCGTTGGTCAGGCTCAGCGCCGCGATCAGCACCATCACGCCTACCGCGATGCCCAGAATGGTCAGCACATTTTGCGTGCGCCGCCGCGACAGGTGCGCCCGTGCCAGTGTCCACGCGAGATCGGGCACGCGGGCGCGGGCGGTCGGGGCAGGGGAGATGGTGGGTGTCGGATCGGCAGCGGGCATGAGGCTAGAGCTTACACGGGGCGGGCCAAGAATAGCTTTACAGAGGCGGCAGCATATGCGGCACCACCTGGCCTATTGTGCAAGTAGAGTAGGGGTCAGTTATGCGACTGAACCGACTCTTGCTGCTTGCGCCGCTTCTCACCGCCTGCGGCCTGATTCCCCTCCCCGAACAGGCCGGGAATGATTTCCATGTCATCAATGAACTTGGCCCTCTGCAAGCGTCTCAGGTCGCCTACCTGAACTCCAATCAGCTGGAATACCTCAAGATTCCCAGATTGTCTTACCGGGACGTGACCTTGAAGGCCGCCGCCACTTACCGGGGCGAATCCAAGCAGTTGCGGGTGCAATTGTTTGCCCTGAATCACAGCCCCAACTGCCCGTTTGTAGAGGCAAAGCAGGAGGGCTACGGCGGGGCGTATCTGTGTAACGGGACGGGAGGCGGCCAATACCTGACAGAACTGCTGCTCAGCCCAGATAAGCCTCTGCCCATCGTCCTCAAAAATCCCATTCTGGACCAGGCCGTGCGGGAAGGAACGCTCTATCTGGGAGCCAGAATCCTGGAGGGGCAACTCGATTTTGGCGAACGGGTCGAGTTCACCCAGATTCGCTTCCGGGGCCGCCTGTAAATAAACCCACGCGACTCATCTGGCGGTGGATTACTCTGGCCGACTGTGGCTACTGATCCCGTGCAGGATTACATTCCTTACCTTCGCCGTATGATCGGCACCAGCGCTGTGAATCTGATGGGAGCCGTAGGTATTGTGCTCAACGATGACGGGCAAGTCCTGCTTCAACGTTTGGCAGGGCGTGACGTCTGGGGCCTGCCCGGCGGCCTCTGCGAGCTTGGAGAAGCGCCCCAGCACACCATGACGCGGGAAGTGCATGAGGAAACGGGGCTGGAAGTCTTGGAATCCACTCTGCTTGAACTGTTGGTGACGCCTCATCGTCAGCTGCCCAACGGAGACGAAGCCTATTTTTATACGGCGGTGTACCACGTGACCCACTGGCAGGGTACACCCATGCCAGACGGCGTAGAGGGAATCGAACTCGCATTTTTCGGTGCCGAAGACTTGCCTGTATTGCGCGGCCAGCCTGCCCATTGGACGGTCAATTGGTTGCTGGCCCGCTCCGGCATAAGCTGAAAGCGGGCCAGCAATTTCACCCTTTACCCCGTATTCCTCACCCCTGCCGCCACCCCTTGCAAGCTCAGCAGCAGGGGGCGTTCGTATTCGTCCAGGCCGTCTTCGGTGGTGCGGGCGCGGCGAAGCAACTCGACCTGAATCCGGTGAATCGGGTCGATGTAGGGATTGCGTAGGGCAATGCTTTCGCGCAGGCGGGGTTCGTTGCCCAGCAGCTCTGCGCCGATGACGCTCTGCACGGCTTCTACAGCGTCGCGGTAGCTGGCCTTCAGGTGTTCGGCCAGGCGGGCGCTGCCTTCTGCCGTGCCTTCGCCGCTGTCCAGCAGGGTCAGGTACTCGCTAAAAATCAGCGGGTCACTCTTGGCAAGGCTCATCTGGCTGTTGTCCAGCACGGTGCGGAAGAACGGCCAGTCGGCGTACATGGCGCGGGCCTGCTCCACCCCGATTTCCCGAATCCCTTCGGTCAGGCCGTACCAGCCGGGCAGATTGGCGCGGTTTTGCGTCCAGCTCATGACCCACGGAATGGCGCGGAGGTTGCCGAGCGTGGGTGCACCAGGGCGGCGAACGGGCCGGGAAGCGATGTTCAGGCGGGCGATTTCGTGGATGGGCGTAACCCGTTCGAAGAACGGCAGGAAATCAGCGTCGTCTACGAGGGTGCGGTAGGCGCGGGCGCTGATGCGGGCGGCGCGGTCCAGGGCGCGCATCCACTCGGCGGGCGGGTCGAGCGCGGGGCGGGCGGCGGCCAGCATCAGGCCGTAGAGCGCCTGTTCCAGATTGCGGCGGGCCAGCACGGGGTGGCTGTATTTGTCGGCCAATGCCTCGCCCTGCTCGGTAATCCGTATTCCGGCGTCGATGGTTCCGGCAGGCTGGCCCAGAATGGCCCGGCTGGCAGGCCCGCCCCCGCGTCCGATGGAGGTGCCGCGTCCGTGAAAGAAGCGCCAATGTACGCCTGCACGCCTGCACACATCACTGATTTTGCGCTGAGCCTCGTGCAGGGCCCAGTTGGCAGCCAGGAAGCCTGCGTCTTTGTTGGAATCGCTGTAGCCCAGCATGATTTCCTGCACGTTCTCGCCCAGTACGGCGCGGTATTCGGGCAGTGAGAGCAGTTCCCAGACCACCTGCGGGGCGCGTTCCAGATCGGCCAGTGTCTCGAACAGGGGCACCGGCAGGATGGCAAACCCCACCTCGCGGGCCAGCAGCAGCGGCTCCAGCACGTCCGACACGCTTTCGGACATGCTGATCACGTAATGCCCGAAGGCGCGGGGGCCAACCAGATGGGTCGCCGCCTGCACCTCCCGAATAGGCCCGATGGCCGTTTCCAGCGTGTCGGTCAGGGTTTCGCCCGCAGGCCACAGCGGACGGCGAGAGCGCAGTTCGCGGGTCAGCAGTTCCTGTTTGGCGTGTTCCGGCAGGGCCAGATAGTCGGCTTCCACTCCCGCTGCCTTCAGCAGTTCGGCCACCGCCGCGCCCGTCTGGGCACTGTGTTCGCGCACGTCCAGGCTCACCAGATGTTGTCCGAACACGCGGGCCACCGTCAGCAGAGGCGTCAGCAGCTGGTCGGCGCTGCGGTGCTGACCCTCGGCGTGCAGTCGCTCGCGCAGGGCTTCCAGGCGCGGCAGCAACTCGACGGGCAAGCCGCCTTGCACCGCGTTGTGCAGGTCGCGCAGTTCCTCGCGGTAGCTGTCGGGTGAATCTTCGGCGGTTCCTTCCTGACTCAGATCGGCATAGGCCTGTTTGATTGCGCCCAGCAGCACTTCCCGCGCCCGTTCCCGGTGCACTTCCAGCGCTTCACGGGTGGCCTGCGGCGTCACGAAAGGGTTGCCGTCGCGGTCGCCGCCCATCCAGGAACTGAAACTCAGGGGCACATGCGCCGCCGTCTCGCGCCCGTACACGGTGCGGAAGGCCCGCTGGAGGTCGCGCTGGAGCGCCGGGAGCGCCTGTGCGCTAGAAGTGACGTAATTCAGGCCGCCCTTGACCTCATCGAGCACGGTGGGTTTCAGGCGGCGCAGCTCGGGGGTCGTCCACATGGCTTCCACGTGTGCGGCCACGCGCTCCACCGCCGATTCGTCCTGGCTGTGCAGGTCAGGAATGGCGCGGGCCACCTC
>JAQBPF010000468.1 GCA_028287665.1 Deinococcus sp.
CTGGACGCGGTTCAGGCCATCGTGGGCGAGTTGCGCGGCACCGCCGAGGACAGCGCCCCTGACCCCGAAGAACTGGCCCGCGTGGAGGCGAGGCTCTCGGCCCTGGGCAAACTGCGGGCCAAATACGGGCCGACGCTGGAAGACGTGCTGGTGTTTCAGGAATCGGTGAATGCAGAACTGGCCGCGCTGGAACGCGACGAACACGACGCCGGAACGCTGGAAGCCGACGTGAATGCCCTGAAAGCCGCAGCATTGGCCGCAGGCAGGGCGCTGGACGCCGCCCGCACCCGCACCGCTGGCCCACTGGCCGCCTCACTGCTGGCTGTCATTCGGGAACTGGGGATGCCGCACGCCCGCCTGGAATTCCGGCTGTCGCCGCTGCCCACGCCCGTGCTTTCTGGCATCAGCGACGTGCTGCTGTATTTCACGGCCAACCCCGGCGAAGACCTTGCGCCGCTGGCCGATGTCGCGTCGGGCGGTGAGTTGTCGCGCGTGATGCTGGCGATCAGCACCGTGCTGGGGGCCGACACGCCCACCGTTATTTTTGACGAGGTAGACGCAGGCATCGGCGGTTCGGCGGCCCTGGCGGTCGCGGCGCAACTGTCGGGATTGGCCGCTTCTCGGCAGGTGTTGGTGGTCACGCACCTCGCGCAGATTGCCGCCCGCGCCGATCAGCATTACAAGGTGGAAAAACAGGTGGAGGGTGGCCGGACAGTGAGCCGGGTGCGCCTGCTGGACCCCCAGGAACGCCTGGAAGAGATTGCCCGCATGATGAGCGGCAATACCTCGGACGCGGCGTTGACGCACGCGCGGGAATTGCTGAGCCGGTGAGGGGCTGAGAGTGTTGAGGTGGGTCTGAAGGTAGAGGAGCTGAGGAAGGCATTCGCTGGCGCTCCCTCAGCCCCTCTACTCCGCAGCGGTCAGGCGTCCTCTGCTCCTCGCGCTCTGCGAGTCATGGGGAGGAATGGCTTGCCGATGCGAAGATCGTCGCGAACGGACGCGGTTGGCCACACCACTCCTCCCGTTCATAAAAGGCAGTCCGTTCTACAAGGGACGCTCTGCGAGTCCCCAGCCCTCCCCCTCTCCTGCGGAGCTTTGCCAGCCAGGAGAGGGAACAAACAGGCCCAGATTCTGGCTCTTGCTCCGTTCCCCAACAAGACCTACAGACGCAGCCCCACAAAATTGCCCCGGCCTGCGTGTGCATTTGCTCAAGGCCAGTTCAGTCGCACATCAGCCAGCCCGCCTAAGCTGCCCACATGAAGTCTTCTAAATTCGTTCTGGGTGGTGTGGTGGCGCTCAGTGCAGGCCTACTTGCGGGGTGCAGCATGACAGGTGCGGGCAATGTGCGGGTTCACGAGGCCACGCTGTACGGCGGCACGCAGGAGCGCATCGTGTGGGTGTACGGCACGCTGGGCAGCAGCACCCAGAGCAATCTGAAACTGGGCGGCGCGGCAGTGACCTTGCAGACCCAGGTCGGTCAGGATCCGCTGGCTCTTCCCGGCACCCTCAGCGTGAATGGTAAGGCCACCTACCGCCTGCCCAGTACGTCCAGCACCGTGAAAGTCAATGTGACGCGCGATACGGCTGGGCGCTTTAATGTGCAGCCCGAAGGCGGCGCGGCGCTGAGTGCCGTGTACTTTACCGATGGCACGCGCTGGCAAAAGCTGAGCACCACCAGCGGCGTCGCCACCGGAGTCAGCGTGAACGGCTTGGCGGGCGCAGGCGCACTGACCAACGAGGAAAGCGCCGCGCTGGGACAGGCGCTGCTGGGGCAGGGGCCGCTGGCCGTGGCCGTGCTGAATGAACAGAGTGTTCCCGACCCGGCCCTGACTGTAGAACCCGCACCCCAGGAAAACCTGAGAACGGCGCTGTACGTGCTGCCAGGCGTGCGAACGGTAAGCAGCATCGGCACAGGAACCACAGGCACGGTGACCACCACGCCGGGAACAGGAACCACCGCTGGACGCGTGGGCTTTGTGGAAGTCGCCAGCGGCACCAATTCCAGCGCCACCAGTGGGGCCATCCAGATCGCCACCACCCAGGCTGCTCTCGGCAGCATTTACGCCACCGCCTATGGCCGCCAGACCGGTATTCCCGCCGCGCCGCGCCTGAACGCAGGCGAAACGGCAGTGGGCATCTTTATCGGCCAGCGCAACACAGGCGGCTACAGCGTACGCGTGACCAACGCCAGCGCCCAGAACGGCGTGCTGACCCTCACGGTGGCGGTCAATGCCCCCGGTGCAGGCATGATTACCACTCAGGCCATTACCAGCCCCTGGACTCTGGTGCGCCTCAGCGGCAGCTACAGCCAGGTACGCGTGGTGAACACCAACGGTACGCCGCTGCAATTGGGGCAATAACGGATTCACCAGGAACTGGAGTCGTCAGAACTTTTCAAATTTAAGCCAGTTGGATAGAAGGGCCACTCACAAATAAGCTGGGTGGCCCTTCTGGTATTCAGATGAACGGCCTGCGTTATGCATCATGCATTTGCGTACACATCGAAAGTGTTGTCCCTGCTGCGGTGACGACACTAATGTTGGTCTGGAACCGCTTCCCAGGCCACAATCAGGAGGTAACCGTTCACACTTATTCACTTTGAAGGGAGGACTTATGAGCCTGACCAGCGCACGCCAAGAGGCGACGGGGTTGCCAGACACCCATCCGACCACACCCACCCTGACCGATCTGGGCATTCACAACGCTGCCCTTTTCCTGCAACCCGGCGTCACTGAACTGTATGAGGCAGCCCTGCGGCGCGGCGAAGGCCACATTGCGGCGGGCGGCCCGCTGGCCGTGCGAACCAACAAGACGGGGCGCAGCCCCAAAGACCGCTTTATCGTGGAAGACGACCTGACGCGCGACGCCGTGTGGTGGGGCGGCTTCAATACCCCGATCAGCCCGGTGGTGTTTGACCGTCTGCTGGACAAGATGACCGCCTATGCCAATGCGGGCGGCAAAGAACCCAACACAAAAGAACTCTTCGTTCAGCACCTCTTTGCGGGCACCGACCCGGCCCACCGCCTCGGCGTGCGCTTTGTGCAGGAAATGGCCTACCACTCGCTGTTCGTGCGGAACATGTTCGTGCGGCCCACAGCGGCAGAGCTGGCCGACTTTGTCCCCGACTGGACCGTGCTGAACCTGCCCGGGTTCCGTGCCGATCCGGTGCAGGACGGCGTTCGCAGCGACACTTTCATTCTGGTCAACTTCAGCCGCAAGATGGTCCTCATCGGCGGCACCGAATATGCGGGCGAGAACAAAAAAGCCATCTTCGGCGTACTGAATTTCCTGCTGCCGGAACGGGGCGTGATGCCCATGCACTGCTCGGCCAACGTGGGGGCCGATATTGATGGGCAGGGCGGCGATGTGGCCTTGTTTTTCGGACTGAGCGGCACGGGCAAGACCACCCTCAGTGCCGACCCCGCCCGCGCCCTGATCGGGGACGACGAACACGGCTGGACCGACGACGGCGTATTCAACTTCGAGGGTGGCTGCTACGCCAAAGTGATCGGCCTGAACGCCGAAGCGGAACCCGATATTTACCGCACCACACATACGTTTGGCACGGTGCTGGAAAATGTGGTGCTGGGCAGTGACGGCACGCCTGACCTGAACGACGGCTCCCTGACCGAAAACACCCGCAGCGCCTACCCGATTCATCAGATCGGCAACATCGTGGAGGCAGGCCGGGCCGGACATCCGCGCAATATCGTGTTCCTGACTGCCGACGCTTACGGCGTGCTGCCGCCCATCAGCCGCCTGACGCCCGAACAGACCATGTACTTTTTCCTGAGCGGCTTTACGGCCAAGATTCCCGGCACCGAAGACGGCATCACCGAGCCGCAGCCGACCTTCAGCACCTGCTTCGGTGCGCCCTTTATGCCCCGGCACCCCGGCGAATATGCGCGGTTGCTGGCAGCCAAAGTGCAGGCCAGCGGAGCGCGGGTGTGGCTGGTAAATACGGGCTGGACGGGCGGCATGTACGGTCAGGGCAAACGCATGAGCATTCGCCACACGCGGGCCATGCTGAATGCGGCGCTGTCGGGCGGGCTGGACGAGGTGGCTTTTGAGCGCGAGCCTCACTTTGGCCTGGAGATTCCTGCACAGGTTCCCGGCGTGCCAGACGGCGTGCTGAACCCCCGCGACGCCTGGGCCGATGCCGCCGCCTACGACACGGTGGCCCGCAAACTGGCCCGCATGTTCCGCGAGAACTTCAAGCGCTTCGAGAGCGGCGTGGACGCGGCGGTGACGGCAAGTATGCCTGACCCGGACGGGCAGAACTGAGGTCTGGGAACTGAATCAGGGAGGGTGTCCCGGCTTCTCCGAAACGCCTGTAAACCCTCCCTGGCAGCATCGGGTGGCCAACGCCGACTTCTTCTGACAAAGACTCTTTACCCCACCAACTCCAGCGAGGCGGACCAGGAATCTCTTCCAGTCCGCCTCACAACTTCTGAAGTGTAGCAAACCCGGAGCGGGCACAGGTAAGCCGAGACTCTGGCCTGCCTTGACCTTTACGTGACAGATGGCTGACGGCACTGGCGGACGCTGGGAGCAGCAAGAAAGACCGGTACAGGCACTCTTTCCAGCGTACACAGGAGCCGACAGATGCACACTTTGCCCCGCCCTCAACGTCACGGAACCGTCAGCCCAAACCCAACTTCAGAACCCAGCCCGCTGACCACTAATCTGCTGAACTACACCTTTCCCACGGCGCTGATCAGCCGCCTGCAAGACGAACAGGGCTGGACGCTGGCGAAGACCTTGCGGGCGCTGGAAGAATACCGCTGCTTTCTGGTGCTGGCCGCCACCAGTGGCTTTTCCGTCACGCCGTCCAGACTGGTAGATGAGGTCTGGCACCTGCACCTGACCTTTACCCGCGATTACTGGGAGCGCCTGACACCGCTGCTGCCCGCGCCACTGCACCATGAACCCGCCAGCGGGCAAGTGGGTGACGCCGCACACCACGCCAACCAGTACCTGTCCACACTGGATCTCTACGCTGAA
>JAQBPF010000014.1 GCA_028287665.1 Deinococcus sp.
AATCCTTCACGCTCCTTCGTCAGGTCCGGACCGCACATGACTGTCCCTCCTGTGCCCAACCGTCAGCTGCTGACTTTTCACCAGCGCCTGCCTGGATACGCGCCCACGCCGCTCGTCCGTGCCCCACAGCTCGCCGGGGCGCTGGGGGTGCAGGAGGTCTGGGTCAAGGATGAAGCGAACCGGCTGGGCCTCCCGGCCTACAAGATCCTGGGCGCGTCCTGGGCATTTTACCGTGAACTGGAGACGCTCTATGGCCCGTTCAGCTCCTGGACGACCCTGGATGAACTCGCCACGCAGCTTCTGGTCCGGCGGCCCCTGACGCTGGTCGCGGCCACAGACGGCAACCATGGACGCGCTGTGGCCCGCACCGCCCGCTGGCTGGGGCTCGACGCTCACATTCTGGTGCCGGAAGACATGGTGCCTGCCCGCATTCAGGCCATTGAACTGGAAGGAGCGCGGGTGGAGGTGGTGCACGGCACCTACGACCAGGCCGTCGCGGCCGACGCCCGACTCGCGGGAGACCGGCATCTGGTCATCAGCGACACGGCCTGGGACGGCTATTCCCGCGTGCCTGGCTGGGTGGTCGAAGGGTACAGCACGATTTTTCAGGAGCTGGATGCACAGCTTGCGGCGCTGGGGGCTCAGCAGCCGGAACTGGTGGCGGTGCAGATGGGCGTCGGCTCGCTGGCCATGGCCGCCGTACAGCATTACTGCACGTCCGGCCAGAACACCCTTGTGGTGGGGGTCGAGCCAACCCGCGCCGCCTGTGTGCTGCACTCGCTGGAGGCTGGAAAACTGACGGAGGTGCCGGGACCGCACGCCTCGATCATGGCTGGGCTGAACTGTGGCAACACGTCACCGCTTGCCTGGCCGTACCTGCAAGGTGGATTAAGTGCTGCCGTCGCCATTCCCGATAGCTACGCCGAGGCCGCGATGCGCCTGCTGGCCCAGGACGGCGTGGTTTCCGGCGAGAGCGGCGCGGCGGGCGCTGGCGGTCTGCTCGGCCTGCTGGCGGGCGGCCAGAGGCAACAGGCGCGCGCAGCGTTGGGGATGACAGCACACAGCAGGGTTGCTGTCATCTCTACAGAAGGGGCCACCGACCCAGCCGCCTACGCCCGCATTACGGGTCAGGGGTAAGGGGGCGGCACCTCCGGATCCGGTCGGCACCAGAGCAGGCCCTGAGGGACGGCCAGACACCCCAGCGTTCCCACACCGTGTTTGGACAGGGACAGTTCACCCTCCCCTGCTCTACAGTCACGGCGGGGATGGTCCGAACATCAAGCTGCCCCAATCCTGCGTTGACCGTGAAATCCGTTCAGACCACCGCACCCCGAGGAGTCCCGTATGCAGATCGGCATTGATAGTTTCGTCGCCGTGGTCTCTGACCCGCACACCGGAAAGACCATCCGCCCGGAAGACCGCCTCAACCAGCTGCTGGAAGAGATCGAGCTGGCCGATCAGGTGGGCCTGGATTCCTTTGGAGTGGGCGAACACCACCGCCCCGAATACCTTGACTCCGCGCCCGCCCTGATCCTGGCGGCAGCGGCAGCCAGAACCCAGCGCATCCGCCTGACGAGCGCCGTGACCGTGCTCAGCGCCGACGACCCGGTGCGCGTTTTTCAGCAATTTGCCACGATTGATCTGCTCTCACGGGGCCGGGCCGAACTCGTGGTTGGACGCGGCTCATCCATCGAGGCGTTCCCCCTGTTCGGCCACGATCTGGACGACTATGACGCCCTGTTTGCCGAGAAACTCGGCCTGCTGCTGGAGCTGCGTCAGCATCCCCACGTGCACTGGTCCGGGCGTTTCCGGCCCCCCCTGACCGGGCAGGGCGTCTATCCACGCCCGCTGCAAGACCCGCTGCCCGTGTGGCTGGGCGTCGGGGGAACTCCGAGTTCGTTCGTGCGGGCGGGCACGCTGGGGCTGCCATTGATGGTGGCGATCATCGGCGGCGATTTCCGGCGTTTTCGGCCACTGGTGGACCTGTACCGGGAAGCGGGCCGCCGCGCCGGGCACGCCCCAGACCAGTTGCGCGTCGGTATTCATGCCTTCGGTTATGTGGCACAAACCGCTCAGCAGGCCGCCGATGACTTTTTCCCCGGCTACGAGCGCCTGATGACCGTGATCGGCCAGGAGCGGGGCTGGGCACCACCGAGCCGGGCGGCCTTCGATGCGGCACTGACGCCCACTGGCCCCTACCTGATCGGCGATCCACAGGCGGTGGCAGACAAGGTGCTGTATATCAATGAGGTCCTGGGTGGGGTGGACCGTCTGACCTTCCAGATGACCAATGTGATGTTGCCGCATCCCCGGATGCTGCGGGCCATCGAATTGCTGGGCACCACAGTCGCGCCCCTGGTGCGGACACAGCTGGAGGCTTCCAGCGCCCGCACCTGAGCCCACCTTCTGGGAGGCCCGCAGCTCCGAGTCAGGGCTGCGGGCTTTTCGTAGACCGTCAGACTGCTTGTTCCTGCTGCACTGCTCGGCTGAAACCCTCTCCGGACTTTTCCCGTCCAGGAGCAACTTTGAGTCTGTCTTCGATGTCATCACTGCTTTGGACAGGTTCAAAATTTGTTCGGTAAGTCGTCGGTGAACACACTATTGTTGTGTGGCCTGCCTGCTGAAACGGAACTGGCCTGTACTGGTGGTCAGGGAACCTCCGTTTTGTGCCCACGGCTTCCCGTCAGATCACACGCCCCAGAACCGTTCAGGCGGCTCCAGGAAAGCCCCGGTTGCTGCGGCGAATGCGGAGTCGCTGGGCGATTTTCGCCTTTTATTCAGAGCTGAGCTGCAATGGCACTCATCCATCCCAGCACCCCGGCAGGGCTTGCATTTCCTGTGCTGAGGGCTTACTTTAGCGGTACACAACTTTACCGATAAACCTCTCAAGAGGAGAACCGTGACCGAGCTTCTGACGTCGGTGACCCTGGCGGACGTCGCCCGTGCCGCTGGGGTCTCTAAAATGACCGTATCCAATGTCATCAACAACAAGCCCGGCATGACCGAGAAGACCCGCGCCCGGGTGCAACGGGCCATCAAGGCGACCGGTTACGTGGTCAACCCCGTCGCCCGTGCACTGGCAGGAAAACGCAGCAACCTGATCGGTGTCCTGACGCCCCGGCTCAACTGGCCATTTGTCTCCGAAATTCTGCACGGCGCGAGTGTGACCACCGAGGCCGCCGGGCTGAACCTGGCCATCTTCACCACCGCGAGCAATGTCACCCTGGAACGCGAGCGGGCGGGCCTGCTGCGGACCCTGGCAGACGGCGTGCTGCTGGTCATTCCCACGGAGGACGAACACGCCATTCTGGGCGACGCCCTGCCTGTGGTCACCCTGGGCGCACAGGGCCAGCGAACCGTACAGGTGGACAACCACGCGGGTGGACGCCTGGCCGCCCAGCACCTCACAGACCTGGGCCACCGCAGAATTGCCCACATCAGCGGTCAGCACAGTCATCTGCGCGACTCCCGCGAGCGTGAAGAGGGCTTTTTTGCCGGACTCCGTGCGGCCGGGCTGGAGCTGCCTGCGGGATACATCGAGGAGGGCGAATTCTCTGAAGAGGGGGGGGAACGGGCCGCCCGCCGCCTGCTGGCCCTTCCCCAACCGCCCACGGCCATTTTTGCGGCCAATGACCGCTCGGCTATCGGCGCGCTGCGGGCCGCTCAGGCGCTGGGGGTGCGGGTCCCGCATGACCTTTCCATTCTGGGCTTCGATGACATTTACGCCGCCCGCGTGACTGACCCACCGCTGACCACCATTCGCCAGCCCCTGGAGGAGATGGGGGAAACGGCGGCCCGGCTGCTGATTGACCTGATTCGCGGCGTGCAGCCCGCCGAAGCTCATATCCGCTTTCCAGCCACCCTCATTGTGCGGGGTTCCACTGCTCCGCCCGGTCCGCCACTTCGCCCTTCGCCGAAGCCGCCGTCTACCAAGGAGGCCCCCGTGAGTCCCTGACTCCCGCAGCTCGTTCTGGTGATCCACCGCCCTCCGCGTCCTGTCTTCCTCCGAGGTTTACGATGCAACGCAACCGTACCCTGAGCACCGCTGCCCTCCTTGCTGCCGCCCTGACCCTCGCTGCCGCCGCCACCGCGTCCGCACAACAGCCCAAAAATACGTTTACGGTTGTGCGCACCACCCAGTGGGGCGCCAACAACCTCAACCCCTTCGCGCCCGGCGATCAGCACCTGCTGCCCACCAACAGCGCCATCTACGAGTCGATGTTCTATGTCAATTCGCTGAACGGCAAGGTCACCGACGTCCTGGGCACCGA
>JAQBPF010000028.1 GCA_028287665.1 Deinococcus sp.
CCGCGACATTCTGGACGCCGATCACTACGCCCTGGGCGACGTGAAAGACCGCATTCTGGAATTCCTGGCCGTGCGCCAGCTGACGCACAAGCCCGGAGAAACCGCCGAGCAGCAGCAGGAGCGCACCGCCGAAGAACGAATCGACGACGCCGAACTGCGTGCGCCGATTCTGTGCCTCGTGGGCCCTCCCGGCGTGGGCAAAACCAGCCTCGGAAAAAGCGTGGCCCGCAGCCTGAACCGTAAATTCGTGCGGATGGCCTTGGGCGGTGTGCGTGACGAGGCCGAGATTCGTGGTCACCGCCGCACCTACATCGGTTCCATGCCCGGACGCATCATTCAGGGCATGAAGACGGCGGGCGTGGCCAACCCCGTAATCCTGCTCGACGAGATCGACAAAATGAGCAGCGATTGGCGCGGCGACCCCAGCAGCGCCATGCTGGAAGTTCTCGATCCTGAACAGAACCACACCTTCCAGGATCACTACCTCGAAGTGCCCTACGACTTGTCGCAGGTCATGTTTATTACCACCGCCAACAGCCTGCAAACCATCCCGCGCCCGCTGCTGGACCGCATGGAAGTCATTCAGATTCCCGGCTACACCCAGCCCGAAAAAGTGCAGATCGCCAAGCGTTACCGCGTGCCCCGTCAGATCAAATCGCACGGCCTGACCGACCGGCTGCAAATTACCGACGCGGCCCTGAACCGGATCGTGGAGGAATACACCGCCGAGAGTGGCGTGCGGAATCTAGATCGTCAGATCAGCAAGCTGGCCCGCAAAGCCGCCCGCACCCTGCTGGAGCAACCCTGGGAAGGCCTGCGCGTGATTGACGCTGCCGACATTCCCGATTACCTGGGCGTGCCCCTGCACCGCCCCGACAAGATGGAAAAAGAGCCGCAGGTGGGCGTGGCACAGGGTCTGGCCTGGACAAGCGTGGGCGGCACGATGCTGGTCGTGGAAGCCCTCGCCACCCCCGGCAGCGGCAAGATCACCATGACCGGCAGCCTGGGCGACGTGATGAAGGAAAGCGTGAGCGCGGCGGTGGCCTACTTGCGTGCCCACGCTGCCGAGTACGGCGCAGACCCCGACTTCCACAAGAACATGGACTTGCACGTCCACTTCCCCGACGGCGGCACGCCCAAAGACGGCCCCAGCGCCGGAATCACGATTTCCACCGCTGTCATCAGCGCCATCACAGGCCGCCCGGTGCGCCTGGACGTCGCCATGACCGGAGAAATCAGTCTGCGTGGACGCGTGCTGCCCATCGGCGGCCTGAAAGAGAAGCTGCTGGCCGCGCACCAGAGCGGTATCCGCGAAGTGATCGTGCCCAAGGACAACGAGCCGAACCTTCAGGACGTGCCCGACAGCATCCGTGCCGACCTGCGGATTCATACTGTAGAGCGCGTGGGCCAGGTGCTGGAACTGCTGCTGCTGCCCGCACCCGCCGTACAGCCCACCATTCCGCCCAGCAAGAGCCAAAGCGTGACCCAACCCGGCGCATAAGCGGGCTGAGGTAAAGCTAAACAGAGAGTGCCCCGCCCGGAAGATGGCTGGGGCACTCTCTGTTTGGTGGAGGGAACTCAGGGCGGCTGGATTTAGCCCCGGCCAAATGGGGTGCGCCCAGTAGCTGGCGTGGACGTGGTGCCGTTCCTCCCGGTTCCGGTATCTGCAACACGTCCGATTTCACCCAGAGAAGCCCCGCTGCCTGCTGTCCCATAATTTGGGCCCGTGCTGCTGGACGGAGGGCCGAGATTGGCAGCCGCGCCGAGGCTGGTCGTGGTGTCGTTGGCAAGCCGGGCAAACTCCTTGGGATCAATGGAGCGCTCCAGGCCAATGTCGTAGGAAATGATGCGGCGGCGGTACAGGTTGGCCAGATAGGCGTCCATCGTGACCATGCCTTCCCGCGCCCCGGTTTGCATGGTAGACACGATCTGGTAGGTTTTGCCTTCGCGGATCAGCGAGCGCACGGCCGGGTTTGCCAGCAGCAGTTCGTAAGCCAGCACGCGGCCCGCACCGTCGGCACGCGGTAACAGTTGCTGGGTCATCACGGCCACCAGGTTGTTGGCGAGCTGTACGCGAATTTGCGCCTGCTGCTCTTCGGGGAACACGTCTACGATGCGGTCGATCGATTCCGGCGCAGAGTTGGTGTGCAGCGTGCCCATCACCAGATGCCCCGTTTCTGCGGCAGTTACGGCGGCCTTGATGGTTTCGTAGTCTCGCATTTCGCCCACCAGAATCACGTCGGGGGCCTGACGCAGTGCGGCGCGGAGGGCGTCGTTAAAGCTCATGGTGTCCGAGCCGACTTCGCGCTGGTTGATGATGCTCTGCTTGTGCGTGTGCATGAACTCAATCGGGTCTTCAATGGTCACGATGTGCAGCTTGCGGGTGGTGTTGATGTAGTCGATCATGGCGGCCAGCGTGGTGCTTTTGCCTGAGCCAGTCGGCCCGGTCACCAGCACGAGTCCACGCGGCGCATTGGCAATATCCACGATGTTTTGCGGCAGGCCCATTTCCTGTGCACTCTTGATCTGGGTCGGAATGAGCCGCAGAACGCCGCCCACATTGCCGCGCTGCATAAAGGCGTTCACGCGGAAGCGGGCTTTTTCGCCCAGGGCAAAGCTGAAATCCAGTTCGCGCCTTTCTTCAAAGGTGCGCTGCTGGCGCTCGTTCATCATCGAATACATCAGTTTGCGGGTGTCGGTGGGGGCCAGCTCCGGCATCCCGTGGCTGTCGTATACGCCGTGCAGCTTCAGTTGTGGGGGCAAGCCGACCGTCAGAATCACGTCGGACGCACCCTTTTCGGTGGCGAGGCGGAGAATATCGGTAATGTCTACAGGAGCCTGAGTCATAGGGGAACCTCGTGGGAACAGGAGCAGCAGAGAGGGACGGAGGGGAGGAGGAGAAAACTCAGTTGCTCGTGACGGCCAGAACTTCTTCGAGGGTGGTGATGCCCTGGAGGGCTTTTTCGATGCCGTCTTGCCGCATGGTCCGCATGCCGCTTTCGTTCATGGCCACTTCCCGCAGCTCTACTGCGGGCTTTCCACTGCCGATGGCCGTGCGGAGGGCGTCATCCAGCACCATCAGCTCGTGCAGGCCAGTCCGGCCTCTGTACCCTGTGCCGCCGCAGCGTGGGCAGCCTGCGCCGCGCACCAGGGAGCCGCCGCGCAGATCCCGGTCAGAGATTCCCAGGCGGCGCAAGACATCAGGGTCGGCGTTGGTCGGGGCTTTGCAATCGGGGCAGACCTTCCGCACCAGCCGTTGCCCCAGCACACCGATCAGCGAGGCCCCGATGTTAAAGCCTTCCACGCCCATTTCGTCCAGACGGGTGACGGCTCCGGGCGCGTCGTTGGTGTGGAGCGTCGCCAGCACCATATGTCCGGTCAGCGCAGCTTCCACGGCAATTTTGGCGGTTTCGCTGTCCCGGATTTCCCCCACGAAGATAATGTCGGGATCCTGACGGAGGAAGGCCCGCAGCGCCCGCGCAAAGGTCATGCCTGCCACGGGGTTCACCTGCGACTGCACGATCCCCGGAATCTCGTATTCCACCGGGTCTTCAATGGTGGTCGTGTTCTTTTCGGGGCGGGCGATGCGCTTCAGAGTAGAAAAGCTGGTGAACGATTTGCCCGAACCCGTCGGCCCGGTCACCAGAAAGATGCCGTAGGGTTTTTCGATCAGGTCCAGAAAGCGCGGGAAGTTGTAATCCGAGAACCCCAGATTCTCCACTTCGGGGATGTTGGCGGCTTTTTGCAGCAGTCGCATCACGGCTTTTTCGCCGTACACGGTGGGCAGTGTCGAGAGACGCAAATCGATGTCGATGCTGCCTTTCTTGAAGCGCACCCGTCCGTCTTGCGGCACGCGGCGTTCGGAAATATCAAGGTTCCCCATGATCTTGATGCGGGCCAGAATGCTCTGCGAACTGCCACGTGGCAGCTCGTTTTGTTCGCGCAGCACGCCGTCTATGCGGTAGCGAATCCGCAGTGCCGTTTCGGTGGGTTCAATGTGAATGTCGCTGGCTTCCTGCAAGGCGGCTTCGCGGATCAGGTTGTCCACGACGCGCACCACGGCGTTGTCGTCCAGCCCCACCGACAGATCCAGTTCTTCCTGCTTCTTGCTGTCACGCTTGCTCGACAGATTGGCCAAGTCCTGGTTCAGGTTGGCCATGTCTTTGTTGCCGAAGTACCGCTCGATCAGGCGAATAATGTCTTTTTCCGCCATGACGGCTGGCATGATGTCGCGCCCGGTGATCAGCTTTAGATCGTCGAGGGCAAACACATTGCGCGGGTCTTTCATGGCCACGACCAGCGATTCGCCCTGCAAGCGCACCGGAACCACACCGTAGCGGCGGGCCGTGCCTTCGGGAATCATCAGCGCCACCTTGGAATCAGGCGGATTCTGAACCGGATCGAGGAATTCGTAGCCGAGCTGCGCGGCCAGCGAGCGGGCCAACATTTCCGGCGACAGTTTGCCCGACTGCACCAGCGTGTCTTCGAGCCTTCCGCCGCCCGCGTTCTGCTTTTGCAGGGCGGTATCGATCTCGTCGGCCCCGGCAAAGCCCAGTTCCATAATCACTTCGCCCAGCGGTTTGACCTTGCCCTCACGGGCCTGCACATGCAGCGCTTCGCGGAGTTGCGCCCGCGACAGGCTGCCCTGCTGCACCATCTGTTCGCCCAGGCGTCCCCGCTGCGGATAGAAGCGCTCAATCAGTGTTTCCACGTCTTTGGGTTTGGCCAGAATCAGTTGCACGGTCCGGCCCACCAGCGCCTCGATGTCTTCACGCTTGCGCGGATCGCTGGCCACCACGGTCACGCCCTGCTGCGATTCGTCTACCGGTACGGCATTCAGGCGCAGGGCATCGGCCCGCAACATGCTGCCCAGCACGTCTTCGGTGGGCTGAAAATCACGGGGGTTGCGGAGATACACCGTGCCCGTCTGTTCGGCCAGCGATTCATACAGCTGGTCTTCGGTGATGATCTGCTGGGCAATCAGCGTGCCGCCCAACGCCTCGCCCGTCTGCTGCTGCACGTCCAGGGCCACCTGCAACTGGGCGTCGCTGATCAGGCCGCGTCCCATCAGGCGCTGCCCCAGCATGCTGCCGCTGCCCTCTCCGGCCTCTTCGGGCACCATGGGCGTGATGCCCAGTTCGGGATAATGCGTGGCCATCGCCCACATGATCTGATCCCGCAGGGCCTGATACGGCTCGATCATCAGGCCGCTGTCGTCTTCCAGCGCCTCCAGCGCCACGCTGGACAGCGGATCGACCAGGGCAACCCGCATGGTGCCGCCGTCAATGGCAAAGGGGAAGGCCTGAGCAGACAGGGCTGTTTGCGCCCGAACCGCTTTGAGGGCGTCAGGTTCAGGCGTGACCACCAGCAGGTTGACCAGCGGAATGCCCAGCGCTTCCTCGATGGCCCGCGCAATGCGCTTTTCGCCCACCAGTCCGGTGTCAATCAGGATGTCGGCAAGGCGGCCCCCGATTTCAGCATGCCGCACGAGGGCACGTTGCAGATCAGTATCGTTGACATACCCCTGTTCAAGCAAAATCGCGCCTAAGCGCCGGTCACCAATAGAAAGAGCCACGGTTAATCCTCCAGTGAGGGGAGAGGCAGTCGGGAACACGGTCTCATGCCCGAATCAGATGCGTCGTAAAGGGTGAAATCAGCGGTTGAAAAGAGCGGGAGGCCAGGAGGTCGGGGTGGAGAGAGGGTGGGCGGCGGCAGTGCTGAAGGTGGCCGTGTCGGAGGTGGCACGGTCAGGCCTTCCAGTCGTGGCCGTAGCGTTTGAGGACGGCCCGTTCCAGGGTGCGGGCCATTCGGGTGTGCGGCAGCGAGTTTCCGCCCAGCGGGTGAACCAAGATGGTGTGCATGCCGTTCAGGTTGCCGCCCAACACATCGGTAAACAGCTGATCGCCCACCATGCCCACCTGATGCGCGGGCAACTGCATCTGGGCCAGTGCGATGCGGTAGGCGCGGGGGTGGGGTTTTCCGGCCATGCCCACGCCCTCTGCGCCCTCGAATCCCAGCTTGTCCATCCAGAAGCGGGCACGTTTGCTGGTGGCGTTGCTGAGCATGTACAGCCGAATGCCGCCCCGCCGCAAGTTGGCGGCCCAGGCCATCACGTCGGCGCGTTCCTCGTAGCTGCCGTAGGGAATCATGGTGTTGTCGAGGTCAAGCAGCAGGCCATGCAGGCCGCGTTCGGCCAGAAATTCGGGGGTGATGTCGTGAATGTGCGGCAACACGTCGCGGGGTTTAAGCAGGCTGCGGCGCAGGAAGACGGGGCGGGCAGACGGGTTGAGGGGGGGCTGGCTCATGCGCGCTGTCCTGTGGCGGCGGGCAGGCCAATGACGGCCCACATGCGCCCTGTGCGGCCCGAATCGCGGCGGAACGAATAAAAGTCGTCTTCGGTGCTGCACCGCCCGCTGACCCAGAGGTGTTCTGGAAGAAGGCCCGCTGCCAGCAGTCCGGCGCGGTTGGCCCCGGCCAGGTCAAGGTGCTGGCTTCCGTCTACAGTCATCACCGATTCGGCCATGCCCGCTGCCCAAAACTGACCTGCAACTTCGGCGCTGACCTGATACCGTGCGCCGCAGATGCCGGGGCCGACCGCAGCGCGAATAGTGGCTGGAGTTGCGCCCAGCCGGGTCATGGCCTCTACGGTCCGCGCCCCGATCTGGCCCAGCGTGCCCTTCCAGCCCGCGTGTGCCGCGCCGATCACACCGGCTTCCTCATCGGCCAGCAAAATGGGGTAACAGTCTGCTGTGCCAATCGCCAGCAGCAGTCCCGGCGTGCGCGACACCAGGGCGTCGGCGGTCTGCACGCCTGCGCTGTGGGCTTCTGCAATGTCCACGCCGTGAATCTGGTTCAGGCGGGCCACCTGCGCCGCTTCATATCCCAGCGCCTCGGCCACGCGTCTGCGGTTCTCGGCCACGTTTGCCGGGTTGTCCTCGCGGTCATCCAGATTGAGTCCTGCACCGTCCCGCGCCGCAAAAGCTCCTGCCGACACGCCCCCCCGCCGCGTGGTAAACGCGTGTGGAACGCCCAACACCGGAGAACGCAGCAACATCAGATCCGTAGTATTCATGACCACCTCTCACGGAATTCTGACGGGTTTACCCCCAATGGGGGTGAAGGGCGGGGAGAGGGGAGGAGGGTGGCCCGTAGAACGTGGAAAAAGACAGAACCAAGCTTCACGTTCAGCGGTCTCCTGACGGCCTCTGGAGCAGTTCTCCGAATGACGTGAAAAGACTTCTGATCACTCCATCCTCCGTCCTGATCGGTGAAATTCACTCTCTGCTCGGTCATGAGGATGACAAATGCTCTAGGCCAACCGCGCCGCACCTCCCCGCGCCCGGTACGCCTGCCACGCCTGCGCCAGCCTCCGCACCGCTTCGGGCAATTGTTCGGTGGGCAGGGTAAAGGGAATGCGTAAAAAGCTGTCTGGTAGGGGCTCCACGCCCATAGACGCGCCCGGAAACAGGCGCAGGCCATAGCTCTGGGCAAACAGGGTAAAGGCGGTGACGTGCGGCGTGGGCAACTCGACCCACAGGAACTGTCCGCCTGCCGGAACCGTAAAGCTCCAGTCGGGGAGGTGTTCGCGCAGCAGCCGCACCAGCAGATCGCGGGCAGGGGTCACGCTGCTGCGGCGTACTCGGCGCAGACCCGGCAGATCGGCCAGCAGGTTCAGGGCAATGGCCTGAGACGGCAAAGACGACCCGAAATCGGCCAGCGTTTTGGCCTGCGCCAGTTGCGCCAGCAGGGGCCGGGGCGCACGCAGCCAGCCCACCCGCAGGCCCGCCCAGTAGAGCTTGCTCAGCGATCCCACATTGATGATCTGGCCCTCCGGCGCATGAACGGACAGGCGGAGGGGCGGCGCTTCACTCCCAAACCCCAGATCAATCAGGGTGTCGTCTTCGATGGTGGGCAGTCCCTCATCCATGATCTGCTGCGCCAACCGTTCGCGGGTCCGGGCCGATAAAACCGTTCCAGTTGGATTCTGGAAGGTGGGGGTCAGGAAGGCCAGCCGGGGCGAACCTGTGCGGAGGGCGGCAGCGAATGCCTCGGCCTGCACGCCTTCGCAGTGTGGGTTGTCAGTCGTGACAGGCACGCCCAGCAGCGTTGCGCCTGCCGCCCGGAACACGTCTATGGCGCCAAAATAGGTGGGCGTTTCCAGCAAAGCCCTGTCTCCCCGGCGCAAAAAGGCATTCGCAATGACCGAAATGGCCTGCTGCGCCCCGTTGGTGATGATGACCTGTTCGGGCGTGGTGGGCAGGCCATTCTGGGTGTACTGGGCGGCCAACCGTGCGCGGAGTTCGGGCATTCCCAGCGGGTAATACAGCGAATCGCGGAAGGCGTCGGCGCTGGCGGCCTGCAACTGCTGGCGCTGAGCTTCCGTGAGGCTGGGCACGGCAATGGTGAGATCAAGCTCGGCGGGCAGGGTATGTTCCAGAGTGGCAGGTTGGGCGCGGGCCACCGGACTCCGCAGCGTCATCACCTCGGCGCGGCGCGGGGCAGTGGCGGCCACATGCGTTCCGCTGCCCTGCCGCCGCGTGACCCAGCCCTCTTCCTCCAGCGCCTCCAGGGCCGTGACCACCGTGCTCCGGCTGACCAGCAGCAACTCGGCCAGTGTGCGTTCGGCAGGCAGCGCGTCGCCGGGGCCGAGGTCGCCCGCGTGAATACAGGCCCGCAGCGCAGCCGTGAGGCGCGTATGCAGAGGCCCCGGCCCGCTGCGCCAGTAGGCCAGCAGAGTTGCCCAGTTGGGTTGGTCGGTGGAAGGACGACCAGAGGAACGTGTGGCAGGCGGCATGGCAGCAGTGTAGCAGTCCAATCGTTCCGGCCAATTCATTCTCTTGTCTAACTGGCCTGCTTATTCCAGTCCAATTGGCTGTAAGGTTGCCCTGTCGAGCACTCCAACTGGCTGCCACACTTGGCCCATACGGAGGTTCACCCATGCAAACCACCCCAGTTGCTCCCCGCCCGGCCAGCCAGCCCCCCCTGAGTCTGCGTCAGTTCTGGCAGGATTCCAGCCCGCAAGCTGCCCTGACTGGCCTGATCGCCATTCTGATCGGCTTTGCTGGCCCCACGGTGCTGGTGTATGCCGTGGCC
>JAQBPF010000337.1 GCA_028287665.1 Deinococcus sp.
GGGGGCATGATTCTGGTCATGAATGCGCTGGTGCCGGGCCTGGGTGCAGGCTGGGGCACCGTGCTGGTGGGCATGCTGTTTGCGTTGACGCTGGGGGCCGTGGCCGGATTTCTGCACGGCTTCATCATCACGCGGGGCCGGATAGAGGCCTTTATCGTCACGCTGGGCACGCTGGGCATCTTCCGCGCAGTGCTCACTTATCTGTCGCAGGGCGGGGCCATCTCGCTGGACTTGGGCGTCAGCGACCGTTACAGCCCGGTGTTTTACGGCTCGCTGCTGGGCGTGCCGATTCCCATTCTGGTGTTTGCCGTGGTGGCCCTGCTGGGCGGCCTGATCCTCAACCGCACCCGCTATGGCCGCTACGTACAGGCCATCGGCAGCAACGAACAGGTGGCCCGGTACGCCGCCATCAATGTCGGGGGCGTCAAGATCGCCACCTACGTGCTGCTGGGTCTGTGCGTGGCTGTGGCGACCACCCTGTATGTGCCGCGTCTGGGCAGCGCCTCGCCGTCCACGGGCCTGCTCTGGGAACTGGAAGCCATCGCCGCTGTGATCATCGGCGGAACGGCCCTCAAAGGCGGACATGGCCGCATCTGGGGCACGGTGGTGGGCGCAATTTTGCTGGTTACCATCGAAAACGTCCTGAACCTCACCAACATCATCAGTGTCTACCTCAATGCCGCTGTGCAGGGCGTGGTCATCATTCTGGTCGCCTTCTTTCAGCGCGGAGGCCGCAAGTGAGCGGGCCGAACTGGATGTGGGGAGGTGCCCCGTGACGTAGAGGTGAGGGATTCAGCCGTGTAAGCCGCGTTCAGGCCCGTTGTTCTCAACCTAAAACTCTCTGTTCATTCCTTGAGGAGCACCCTGACATGACCAAATTCACCCTGCGCCATTCTGCCCTGCGTCTGACCCTCCTCAGCGCTGCCCTGAGTGCCACGAGCGCCTTTGCCCAGACCAAACAGATCATCGGCGTGTCGATTCCCTCTGCTGACCACGGCTGGACGGCGGGCGTGGTGTATCACGCCAATCAGGCCAAAGCCCAGCTGCAAAAGCTGTATCCCACGGCCCAGATCATCGTGAAAACCGCCAAAGACGCCAACGAGCAGGCCAACCAGATTCAAGACCTCTACACCATCAACAAAATTACGGCGCTGGTGATTTTGCCGCAGGAAAGCGCCCCGCTGACCCGCCCGATTGCCAACCTGAAGGCCAAAGGTGTGTTCATTACGGTGGTGGACCGGGGACTGACCGATCCCAAAGCCCAAAATGCCTACGTGGCAGGCGACAACAGCGGCTTTGGCCGGGTGTCCGGTGAATACATCTCCCAGCAACTCGGGGCGGCCGGGGGCAACGTGGTGGTTCTGCGCGGCATCACCTCGGTCATTGACAACCAGCGCAACGAGGCCTTTCAGAAGGCTGTGGCCAAAAATCCCAAGGTGAAGGTGCTTGATTCCCGCTACGGCAACTGGAACCGCGACGACGCCTTCAAGGTGATGCAAGATTACCTGACCCGTTTCCCCAAAATAGATGCGGTGTGGGCCTCGGACGACGATATGGCCGTCGGCGTGCTGCGCGCCATTCAGCAGGCCGGACGCAAAGACATCAAGCTGGTGCTGGGCGGCGCAGGCATGAAAGAAATGGTCAAGCGCCTGATCGACGGCGACCCGCTGATCAAGGCCAACGTGACCTATCCGCCCAGCATGATTGCCGACGCCATGCGGCTGACCGTGGAAAGCCGCGTCAAGGGCACGCCGCTGGCGGCCAGCACCATCATTCCATCGGTGCTGGTGACCAAGACCAATGCCAGCAAGTACTATTTCCCCAACTCGCCCTTCTGAGCGCGGTTGGCCCAAGCCCCTGCTGATGGGGGCCGGAGAACGCTGAGCTTCAGTTTCTCTGGCCCCCTTCCCTCTCATCTCCGAGGTCTACCTATGCGCCCGATCACGCTTTTTACTGGACAGTGGGCCGATCTGCCCCTCGCCGACCTTGCTCCACGGGTCCGTCAGCTGGGCTACGACGGCCTCGAACTCGCCTGCTCGGGCGACCATTTCAATGTGCAGCGGGCCCTGGCCGAGCCGCAGTATGTGGCCGACAAACGCGCCTTCTTAAAAGAGCATGGCCTGAGCTGCGCGGCCATCAGCAACCATCTGGTCGGGCAGGCCGTCTGCGACCCCATCGACGGGCGCCACCGCGCTATTTTGCCCGCCCATGTGTGGGGTGACGGCGATCCCGAAGGCGTGCGGACGCGTGCTGCACAGGAAATGATCGATACAGCGCGGGCAGCGGCTCTGTTCGGCGTGCCCACCGTCACCGGCTTCACGGGTTCCAGTATCTGGCACAGCATCTACGCCTTTCCGCCCACCTCGCAGGCCTACTGGGACGCCGGATTCGAGGACTTCGCGCGGCGTTGGCGGCCCATTCTGGAGGCCTTTGACGCGCACGGCGTCAATTTTGCCTTAGAGGTCCATCCCACCGAGATTGCTTTTGATACGGCCACGGCCCGCCGCGCTCTGGAGGCGGTGGGCCACCACCCGCGCTTCGGCTTCAACTACGATCCCAGCCACTTCGCCTATCAGGGCGTGGACTACGTGGGCTTTATTCGGGCCTTCCCAGAGCGCATCTTTCATGTGCACCTCAAAGACGTCTGGTGGGGGCACGGCAACGGGGAGGTGGGCGTCTTCGGCGGCCACACCACTTTCGGAGACGCCCGCCGCGCCTGGGATTTCCGCTCGCTGGGCCGGGGCGATATCCGTTTTCAGGAGGTGATGGCTGCACTGGGCGACATCGGCTACGCTGGCCCGCTGAGTGTGGAGTGGGAAGACGCCCGGATGGACCGCTGGCATGGGGCAGGGGAGAGCCTGACCTTCGCGCGGTCGCTGGATTATCCGGCATCAGGCCAGGCCTTCGATGCGGCCTTCTCTGCCGAATCGGTGCCGCTGGAGCAACGATGACCCGCCTGCGGTGGGGCATGGTGGGCGGCGGTCCAGGGGCCTTTATCGGTGGCGTTCACCGCCGCGCCGCTGGGCTGACCGGGCAATACGAACTGGTTGCTGGAGCCTTTTCGGGCGACGCCCAGCGGTCACGCGACTTTGGCCAAATGCTGGGGATGGACCCGGACCGCAGTTCCGGGTCCTGGGAAACGCTGCTGGAGCGGGAGCTGGCCCTCCCCGAAGAGCAGCGGATTCAGGGCGTCAGCATCGTCACGCCCAACCATATGCATTACCCGGTGGCCCGCGCTTTTGCACAGGCCAATATCGCTGTGGTCTGCGACAAACCGCTGGTTCACACCAGCGAGCAGGCCGCCGACCTGATGCGGATCGTGGCCCAGACGGGGCAACTGTTTGCCGTGACCTACAACTATACGGGCTACCCGATGGTGCGGCAGGCCCGTGATCTGGTCCGCAGCGGCGTGCTGGGCGAGATCAGAAAGGTGCAGGTGCTTTACAATCAGGGGTGGCTGACCACCCGCCTGGAGGGTCAGGGCAATCCGCAGGCCGACTGGCGCACCGACCCCCAGCGCAGCGGAATTGCGGGTGCCATAGGCGATATTGGTTCGCATGCCGAAAACCTGGTGGCCACCGTGACGGGGCTGACCCTGGAAGCCATCTGTGCCGATCTGACCACCTTCGTGCCGGGCCGGGCTCTGGACGACGATGCCAGCCTGCTCCTGCGTTTTCAGGGCGGAGCACGCGGCCTGCTGGCCGTCAGTCAGATTGCCTGCGGCCTGGAAAACGACCTGAGTTTGCAGGTGTTCGGGACACGCGGCAGCCTGTGCTGGCAACAGGAACACCCCAACCATCTGGACCTCTATCCGTTGGAGGGTCCGCAGCAGCGGTGGACGCGGGGCAACCCTGCTGTCAGCCCCGCCGCGCAGGCCGCCTCGCATGTGCCCGCTGGCCACCCCGAAGGCTTTACCGAAGCGTTTGGGAACCTGTACCGTGGCGTGGCCGAGACTCTGCTGGCCCGTCAGGAGGGCCGGACGCCTGACCCCCAGATCGCCCAGTTCCCGACCCTGGAAGACGGCGCACGGGGCGTTCATTTCATTGAGAAAACGGTAGAAAGCGCCCGCAGTGAGCACAAATGGACGGATGCGTTGTGGCAGTCACCGGTCAGCCCAGCTCTCCCCAACAGGTCCTAGGTAAGGGGGGGCTCTGTACCACGGGAGGCTTCGACGAAATCGCAGGTCAGGCTTACTTCAATTCTTTTCCCCCCGGCTCAAAGGACTCTGATGCCTACAGTTTTCCTCGCCACTGGCAGGTTGCCTGCTGCCTCCCTCTGCGGTGACGTGGACCGGAGCGGCTGAGTTGAGCGGTGTCCTGACGTACGGCGAGGC
>JAQBPF010000048.1 GCA_028287665.1 Deinococcus sp.
GGAAAACCCGTCAGTGGTGAGTGGTTGCTGGTGAGTGGGAAGGGCGTGGGGGCTGCGCCGTCTCCGGTTTTGGTCAGGCTAGGCACTCTTGGAGCACTGCCCTCAGTCCGGCGTTCCAAAAATTTCACTGCCTTCTTAAAGGTTAACTGCTGTCACCAGCACGCTTTTTCTACTGACCACTCACCACTCACCACTGACCACTCACCGCAGGTGCCGTCATGACCCATGCCCCCAGCGAACAACAGGATGCTTTCCAGATCGGGGCCGAATCCTTTGCGCTGACCCTCACGCTGGGCGGGCGCTATGCCGGAGAGCAGACCTGGACGGTTCATCCCGAACGCAGCGCCCTGATCGCCCGTGTGGAAACCAACTTTGGCGGCGTGCTGCCCGAAGTGCGGCGCGTGCAGAGCAGCCGGATGCACGCCCGCACTTTTGCCAGCCACAGCTACAGCGAGGGCGACGGGCGCGGCAAGCCCAGTTTCGAAACCACCTTTGACCGTAAAAGCGGCGTGCTGACGCTGAGGCAGGGCAAAGACGAGGTGACGGCCCCGCTGATTGGCGACCACCATGACCCGGTGAGTTTGCTGTTGTGGCTGCGCGGCCAACACGGGCAGGACGTACCGCCGCAACGCCTGACCGGGGGCCGGGTGCATGTACAGACTCTTCACCCGGCGCAGGGCAGCGACGTGAACGGCACGCCCGCGCATGTGTATCTGCTGCGCCCCGGTCACGCCTATGTGTATGTAGAGCAAGACTCACCTCACCGCCTGCTGCGCCTGATTCAGCCCACCGACTTTGGCCCGGTGGAAGCCAATCTGCCCCAGGCGAGGCGGCAGGCCCAGCCGGAACGTCGGCGGCGGCGGGCAGGGTAGGACGGGGTTAAGGAGCTGAGGGCTAAAGGCAATCGCGTTGCTCACTCCCCCCTCTCCAGCCCTCTGCTGCGCAGCTCTGCGAGTCCCCCCTCAAGGGTGAGGGAGTAAACCCAACCTCTCCCCACAATTAGTGATTTGCCCTTATCTCCTGCCTTTGAAGCTTGTCAGCCATATTCGAATCCAACCCACGTGTCTGCGCTTCTCGCCCCTCCCCCTTGGCTTGCAAAGCTCCGCAGGAGAGGGGGGAGGCTGGGACTCGCAGAGCTGCGCCAGCAGAGGGGGTGAATGAGTAAAGCGATTGCCTTTGACCTCCCTTAGACCCTCGACCCTTAGACCCCCGCAGGAGACTCCATGCAAGTCATTCAAGGTCCAAACGCCCGCGCCGCCCTAACCCGCACCTTCAACGATATTCCTGTGCCCGACAGCGTTCTGGCCCGCATAGAAGCCACTTTCGGCGAGGCGCTGACGCCCACGCAAGTAGATGAGCGAATCATTGCCGATGTGCGGGCACGCGGCGACGATGCCCTGCGTGACTGGACAGAGCGGCTGGACGGCGTGCGCCTGGGGCACCTGGAAGTCAGCGCCGACGAACTGGCCGCCGCCCGCGTAGACGCCGATCTGCACGCCGCGATTCGGCTGGCGATTGCTCGCGTGCGTGCCTTTTATATGCAGCAGCCCGCGCACGGGTTCCTGAACCACGATGAGGGCGGCGCACTGGGCCAACTGATTCGCCCGCTGGGACGGGTGGGCGTGTACGTGCCGGGGGGCCTCGCACCCCTGATCAGCACCCTGATTCATACCGCTGTGCCCGCGCAGGTGGCTGGCGTTCCCGAGATTGTGATTGCCACGCCGCCTGCCCGCGATGGCAGCATTCACCCCGCCATTCTGGTGGCGGCCCGCGAACTGGGCCTGACCCGAATTGTGCGTGTGGGCGGCGCTCAGGCAATCGCCGCGCTGGCGTATGGCACGGCCACCTTGCCCGCCGTAGACAAGATTGCTGGCCCCGGCAACCTGTTCGTGGTGATTGCCAAGCGGCTGGTGTACGGCCAGACCGGAATAGAGAGCCTGCCGGGGCCGACCGAAACGCTGGTGGTGGCCGACGACAGCGCCGACGCCCGCTACGTAGCCGCCGATCTGCTAGCGCAGGCCGAACACAACGGCGCGGAACCCGTGTTGGTGTCGACCAGCCGCGACCTCCTTATTCGCGTACAGGCCGAACTGGGCGGCCAACTGGAAGCCCTGCCCGAACCCAACCGCACCTGGGCGCGTGACAGTGTGCAGGCCCGCATGAAAGTCATTCTGGCCGCCGACCTGCACGAAGCCCTCGACCTCGCCAACCTGTACGCCCCCGAGCACCTCTGCCTGCTGACCCGCGACCCGTGGAGCCTGCTGGGGCGCGTGCAGCGTGCGGGTGGCGTGTTTATCGGGGAAGCCAGCATGGAAGCTCTGGGCGACTATGTGGCAGGCCCCAGCCACGTCATGCCCACGGGCGGCACGGCCCGCTTCATGAGTCCGGTCAACGTGCGCGACTTTCAAAACCTCATCAGCGTAATCGGCGTGAACGAGACCACCCTGCACCGCATCGGCCCCGCCGCCGCCCTGCTGGCCCGCGCAGAAGGGCTGGAAGCACACGCACGGGCGATTGAGAGCAGGCTGGTGGCTGAGGCGGCGGAGGTCTGAGGTGGGGAGTCTAAAGGTCTAGGGTCTAAGGTGCAGATTGGTGGCGGTTTTAGGTGAATGTTGCCCTCTACTCCTCCGGAAGAAGTGGTCAGTGAGCGTCAGCGATTACCTTTCTTAGACCCTTAGACCCTCGCCCCGTAGACCACTCCCACGCCGCCCACAACCCCCACCGTCCCACATCCTCAGACCCCCGCCCCCGCGCAGGCGTATGCTTTTCCGCGTGTCTTCTG
>JAQBPF010000148.1 GCA_028287665.1 Deinococcus sp.
AGGACTGGCTGGACACCGAGCTGAACGACCTGGATACGGGGCCGGAACGCAAAGAGAAACACAAGGTCAAAAAACCGCTGGGCCGCCGCAAGCTGGCCACCCTCAAAAAAGACTCGGACGGCGAGGCTGACGAGATCATCAAGCGGCTGACCGCTCTGGGCCACATCACCGAAATCGTGGCCGAGCTGAAAAGCGGCAAAGAAGCCACCGCGTATGTGGCACGCGGCCCACGCGGCAGCATTCTGGTCAAGCTGTACCGCGAACTGGAAGCCCGCAGCTTTAAGAACGACGCCATCTACCGCGAAGGCCAGACCATTCTGGACGAACGGGCCAGAAAGGCCATGCAGAGCCGCAGCCTCAAAGGTCTGGCGATGCTGCAAATGGGATGGGTCACGGCGGAATACGCGCACCTCTGGAAACTGTGGAATGCGGGTCTGAGCGTGCCCGAACCGCTGGTGGGCCCCTCACCGTTCGACTACGAGAAGACCACGCCCGCTGTGCTGATGCGGCTGATCGGCACCGAAGACGCCCCCGCCCCCCGCCTCAGCGACGCTGTGCTGACACCCAAGCAGGCCCGCAGCGCCTGGGAACAGAGCCTCAGTGGAATGGCCCACCTGCTGCGCCTGGGGTACGTACACGGGGATTACAGCACCTACAACCTGCTGTGGCAGCAGGATTCTGAAACAGAATTACAGGCAGATGCCATGACTGAAGACGCAGGCACCGAGCAAGACATTCAAGATCCGGTGCAGAGCAGCACCGTGCAGACCAACATCACTGAGAAAGAGGAGACAGGAACCGTGGTCATTATCGACTTTCCACAATTGACGACCCGGCAGAATCCGAACTTCGCGCAGTTGCTGCGCCGCGACGCCGACAGCCTGAGCATGAGCTTCCGTCGGCACGGCATCCAGACCGACGGTGAGGCGACCCTGCGAGAAGTGCAGAAGCGTGCGCTGGGGCCTGCACCGACGCCGCGTGTGGTCCTGCCCTAAGCCCGCTCCTGTTGCCCAAGCCCTTCTGCCCAGCCCGGTAGAGACACCAGTACACTGAAGTTATGCCCCGTGCCCTCCGATTTCTGCTGGCCCTGCTGCCCTTCTTGCTGGCGTCGAGCGCGGCCAAATCTGCCCGCCGACGCCCTGGCAAACGCGCCACTCATCTGCAAGCCCAGCCCCAATGACCGTTTCTGGGGTCTGGCGTTCGGTGCTGTACGTGCCCGGCGACAAACCGAGGGCCATAGAAAAGGCGCGGGGGCTGGGGGCCGACGCCGTTATTTTGGATCTGGAGGATGCGGTGGCCCCCGAAGCCAAAGCGCAGGCGCGTGAGAATGTGCGGCAGGCGTTGCGGGCAGGTGGCTGGCGCGTGCCCGTGCTGGTGCGGGTGAATGGGCTGGGCACCGAACACGAACACGCGGACCGCGAGATGGCGTTGCTGTCGGGTGCCGCCGGGTTGGTGTTGCCCAAAACCGAGGAAGCTCCAGCGGTGGCCGCACTGAGCCTGGGCCTGCCGCTGTGGGCCATGATCGAAACGCCCGCCGGGGTGCTGAACGCCGCCGCCATCGCCGCTGTACCGGGTGTGGCGGGGTTGCTGGTCGGTGCCAATGATCTGGCCCGCGCCCTCCGCACCCAGCCTCACCCCGAACGACTGCCCCTGCTGCACGCCCTGTCTGCGGTGGTGCTGGCTGCCCGCGCCGCCGGAAAAGTACCCCTGGACGCCGTGTTCAATGACATCACCGACGCCGAAGGCTTTGGCCGTGAATGCGCTCAGGGCCGAATGCTGGGCTTTGCAGGCAAAACGGTGATTCATCCGGGCCAGATTGCCGCCGCGAATGGGGCGTATGGCGTGACCAAAGCCCAGGCGGACGAGGCGCGTGAACTGCTCGGTGCCTGGGAACTTGCCCGCGCCAACGGCAAAAGTGTCGCCACCCACCGGGGCATGCTAGTAGAGCAGATGCACGCAGACGAGGCACAGGATAACCTGACCCTGTGGGCACAGCAGACGACACCAGAACCAACCTCTTGACCGCCCTGACTTCTCCTCTGGCTCCGACTCCAGCCCGCGTGGTGGTGGTCGGGGGAGCAAACGTGGACCTCAAGGCCCACACGTTGGCTCCGGTCATTCTGGGCACCAGCAATCCTGGCCTGACCACCCAGACGGCGGGGGGCGTGGCCCGCAATATTGCCGAAAATCTGGCCCGGCTGGGTGTGGCCGTATCGCTGGTCAGTGCGGTGGGGCGCGACAATCTGGGCGACGCCCTGCTGGCCGATTCCAAGGCGGCGGGTGTGGACATGCGCTTTGTGATGCGGGTCAACGAGCAGCTGACAGGCACGTACATGGCCACCCTGAATCATGAGGGAGAACTGTTGGTGGCCGTGTCCGACATGACGGTGCTGAACGTGCTGACACCCACCGCGCTGCATGACCGCCGGGCCGTGTTGCGCGGGGCCACGTGGGTGGTGGCCGACGGCAACCTGACCGAAGCGACCCTGACCCACCTGATGACCCTGGCCGCCGAGGCAGGCATTCCGGTGGCCTTCGAGCCCGTCAGTGTGCCCAAAGCCCTGCAAATTCGCTCGGCCGTTCAGGCTGGATTCGCGCCGCACACCATCACGCCCAATCTGCTGGAACTGGGCGCACTGGTGGGCCACGAGGTCGCCGATACCCAGGACGCCATTCGCAGCGCCGCACAGGAACTCCATGCACAGGGCATCCACACGGTCTGGGTGCGGCGCGGCCAGTCGGGCAGCCTGCTGTCTACGCCCACCACGTTGACCGAATTGCCGACCCTGCCTGCCAAGGTGACCGACGTGACCGGAGCCGGAGACGCCATGCTGGCGGCCTTCCTGGCGGCTCTGTTGGCCGGGGTGGCTCCGGCAGAGGCCGCCCGCCAGGGGCACGCCGCCGCCGCCCTTACGGTCGAAAGCACCCATACAGTTTCCCCGACCCTGACGCGGGCAGCCGTACTGGAGCGGCTGGAACAGGAAGCGCAGAACAGGCGCTGAGGATGGACCGGGCGGGCACAGGCGGGCAACAGCCTCCGGAGTCCTGAAGCTGGACGATTTGAATCTGGAGTGGAAGGCCCCACCTCCCAGACGAACCAGAGGAAGTCCAGACGTTTCCCCTGCGTGTCCGTGAGGTCTGCTCGCTCCCACCCGAAAAAGGAGTCCTTCAGAGGACATGATTCCCTGGCCGGAGCTGGCCACTGCCGTCAGTGTTCGCCCTCCAACTCTTCCAGAAAGAAGGCAATGTCAGTTTCGTACTCCTCGGGATTCGGGGTGTCAGGCACGCTCTTTACATAAAATTCTGCCGTCACCCCGGTGATCTTGAGGTTATGCCGCAACGCCTCCTCGACCACGGCTGAGTACGCGGCCCCCGTTTTGTCGTAGGGACCCACGAAGCGCCCGACAAAGGCCCGGCCCCCCTCAAAAGTTTTCACTTCGATGCGTCCGTCGCCCTCGACGTTTCCCACCACCGGAAGGTAGACCTCCACCAGGCTTCCTTCGCCCTGATCGTCGTTGTGGTGCACGAAGAAGCTCGGGGGAGCAATCGGGTAGCCCCTGGCCTTGGCGTGCAGCATCAGATCGCGCAACGCTTCGGGAATCACGTCGTAATGGGGGGGCTGAAGGCGCGTGCGAATCCTCAGGGTCTGGCGGGCGGGCAGCTGTTCGGTGCGGAATTCCATAGGAGCCTCCTGGATGTAGGTGCGGAGGTGTAACAGAGACTGTTGACGGTCCTCAATCTCAGCGCTCAGCCGTTGTTCGTGCCTGATAAACACCTCCTTGGCGCGGTCGGGATAATCGATCAGGTCCCGGATCTCGTCCAGCGGCAGGCCCAGTTCGCGCCAACGGCGAATCCGGACGGCCAGGTCGATCTGCGTGACGCTGTAGTAGCGGTAGCTGGTGAGGTCGTCGACGGCTGCGGGGCACAGCAGGTCGATCTCGTCGTAGTACCGCAGCGTTTTTGCAGATAGACCGGTCAGGAGAGCAAACCGGGAGATGATCAGGCGACCTCGCATAGCCGATACGCTAAGCGTTCCAGCAGCGGGAAGGTCAAGAGCTGGTCCAGCACCGAGATTGCCCAGCACCCAACCGGCCCAGCGCAGCTCGGTCCAATGTTTTCCAGGGCTTATCTCCAGGGCCTAGCTATTGTTTCCGGCGCGTTCTGCCCCCACCACGGGTTCTCCGCCCCCCTTGACCCGGTGGCTTTCGGCCCAGATGTAGCGGGCGGCCAGCGTGCGGAAAGGGGCCCAGGTCCCAAGGATTTCGGCGGGCGGCGCGGAGGGATGCAGACGCGCCAGCCCCTGCCGCAGCGCGAGGTCGCCCATGCTGAAGACGTCAGGGCGGGCCAGCGCGAACATCAGGAACATCTCGACGGTCCAGCGGCCAATGCCCGGCAACGGAATCAGGGCCGAGATGACCGCTTCATCGGGCAGGGTCGACAGGTGACCGAAGTCCACCCGGCCATCCAGCGCGGCGGCGGCCAACGCCTGCACCGTCCTGACTTTGGCCCACGACAGCCCAAAAGAGCGCAGCGTTTCGCCCTCTGCGGCCAACAGGGATTCGGCGGTCACGGTGGTTGGGGTTCCGGTTTCTGCGTCAGGTTCACCCAGCGCCGCCACCAGCCGCCCATGAATGCTGGCCGCAGCCTTCACGCTCAGTTGTTGCCCGTTCACGCTGCGAATCAGGGTGCCAAAGGGGTCGGAGGTGGGCGTCAGGACAGGCAGACTGCCCACCTGGGCCACGACCTGCGCCAGAACCGGGTCACGCGAGAGATGCAGCAGGGCCGCCGCATGATCGGTGAGAGGAGCGTCGGGCAACGGCAAGGATTGAGACATCCCTCTATTTTGCGGGTCAGGGTGGGGAGAGGCTGAACTGCAAGTCATCTTCCCATCACATTCATCGGGTATGGATAGAGACATGAAATCCTCACGTCTGCTGTTGCCTCTTGTTGCCGCCCTGCTGATGGCTGGAGCCTCGGCCCAGCAAACCACCATCGGCGGCATGACGATCACCCGCCCCGCCCCGGCCACCCCTGCGGCACCTGCGGCGGCGGCCAGCAACGCCAGCATTCCAGCCGGATGGCGCGAACTGCGCGGGCGCCTCATGACCCCCAGCCGGATGGCCCTCCCGGCAGGCAGCCTGGTCAGCGTGGTGATCGAGGACGTGTCCTTGCAGGACGTGGCCTCGCGCCAGATGGTCCGGGTTCAGTTTGCCGCGCCGCGCCTGCCCGCCTCCTATCAGATCGTGTACAACCCAGTCCGCTTTGTGGCAGGCCGCAGCTACGCCGTTCGCGCCACAGTCACCGACCGCAACGGCAAGCTGCTCTACACCACCGATACCCGCACCCAGCTGCCCACCGCCTCCCGCGCCGTACTTGATGTCAACGTTATTCGGGTGCGCTGAGCCGCGTGGCCTGAGCTAGCGGCCCAACTGTTTTTTGAACCAGTGGTAGCTGTCTTTGGGCGTGCGCTCCTGCGTTTCGAAATCCACATAAACGAGCCCAAAGCGCTGCGAGTAGCCTTCAGCCCACTCGAAGTTGTCCAGCAGACTCCAGGCAAAGTAGCCACGCACGTCGGCCCCCTGCGTGATGGCCGCCGAAACAGCCTCCAGATGCGCTTCGTGGTAGCGGATGCGGGCGTCGTCGCGCACCCGGCCATCCTGTCCCAACACGTCGGGCTGAGAACAGCCGCTTTCCGTGATGTAGAGCGGCGGGCAGGCCTCGCCGTAGCGGGCTTTGAGATTGGTCAGCGTCTGCGTGAGGGCTTCGGGCACCACCGACCAGCCAAAGCCTGTGCGTTCGCGGCCCGGCACGCCTTCGATCTTGGCCCCAAACGGAGACTTAGGATCGGCAGTGACGTGATCGGGTTGAGAGTAGTTGACCCCCAGAAAATCCAGCGGCGCGGCAATGGTCGCCAGGTCGCCCGCCTGAATCAGGTCTACGGCTTCCGGCGCGTGTTCGGTCAGCAGCTCCAGGACTGCCGCCGGGTATTCGCCGCGCAGCAGCGGATCGGTAAAGAGGTGGTTGTGCAGCGCGTCCATCTGGTCTGCCGCCTGATGATCGGCGTCGCGGTCGGTGGCAGGCCACGCCGGGGCATATTTGTTGGCAACCCCCACCTGCCGCGCTCCGGCTTCACGCAGGGCCC
>JAQBPF010000151.1 GCA_028287665.1 Deinococcus sp.
CGGTTTTGAGTGACTGAGTTCAGTTGATCCAACGCCGGAACTCGTGCGACCGGCTGATAGAGGCTGCCAGCTGCAGACTCTGTCCTTTCGTGGTCCCGCCGATCAGAGCTTGAACGGGCAATCCCTGCGTCTCTCAGGACTCGGTCGGCACTGATGCAGACCTCCGGTAACCCCACCTCATGAAATGTTGCTCAATGCAAGAAGACGAGGTCAAAGGTACACCTCCATCAGGAACCCTTCATGGTATATTTAGTTTCCTGGAAGCAGATGGTCCGGTGTTGCGTAAGATGATCACTGCTCAGACGTCCTGTTCGCCCGCACGGACCCGCCCGTGCTGACCTCCTGGCCTTTTCCCGGTTCTGTCTGCTCTGATTCTCTTCTTCCACTTCTGCATCTCCTAAGGACGGCCAATGCCCCATGAACGGCTCCGGCTGGAGGCGCTGTACCGGTACCAGATTCTCGACACACAGCCGGACGACGCCCTGGACCGCGTCACCCGCATCACCTGTCATACGCTGAACGTGCCTGTGGCGCTCATCTCTCTGATCGACGTCGGGCGCCTCTGGCTGAAAAGTCGGTCTGGCACCGGCCTCCAGGAAGTGCCCCGTGACTCGGCACCCTGTACCCTGACCATAGCCAGCCGGGAAGCGCTGTGCCTTCCTGACCTCATGGCCGACCCTCAGTGGGCTGCAGATCCCTTTGTCCGCAGTGGGGGCCGGGCCTACGCAGGTGCGCCACTGATTACCCCGGACGGATACGCCATAGGCGCTCTGGCCGTGTACGACACCCGCGCTCGCACCTTCACCGACCAGGAACTGCACCTCCTGGGCGACCTCGCCCAGGTCGTCATGGATCAATTGGAACTCCAATGGGCCCTCAGCCGCGTGAGAAGCGACCAGGCCAGCAGCGACCGCCTCGCCCACCACGACGCCCTCACTGGCCTTCCCAACCGTCTGCTGCTGCTCAACCACGCTGACCTGGCCCTCCAGCGGGCCCAGCGGCACGGTCGGCGCGTGGCCCTGATGATGCTTGATCTCGACCGCTTCAAACTGATCAACGACTCGCACGGCCACGCTGTGGGCGACGCCCTGCTGCAAGCGGTCGCCGTCCGCCTCGCCGACACGGTGCGGGGAAGCGACACGGTCGCGCGCTTTGGCGGCGACGAATTCGTGGTCCTGCTGCCTGACCTTGCGGAGACTCTTGACGCTGCTCAGGTGGCGCAGCATCTCTTAGCCGCTTTCGACGCTCCTTTTCCCGCTGGAAACCACCTGCTGCACGTCCGCACCAGTCTCGGCATCAGCGTCTATCCAGACGACGGTCAGGACGCCGCAAGCCTCCTGCTGGCCGCCGATACGGCTATGTACCACGCCAAAACCTCTGGTCGGGGCCGGGCCGACTTTTACACACCTGAAATGAACGAGCAGGCCCAACACAAACTCCGGTTGCACGATGAACTGTGCCGCGCCGTGATGAACGGCGGCCTGAACCTGCACTATCAGCCGCTGACCCACCTTCAGACTGGGCAGATCATCGGCGTCGAAGCCCTGGTGCGTTGGCCACAGGCAGAACAGGAGTGGATTCCTCCCAACGTGTTCTTGCCGCTGGCCGAGGAGACGGGCCTGATTCTGTCCCTCGGTGCCTGGGTGTTGCATGAAGCCTGCACTCAACTGATGCGCTGGAAAGCCGCTGGGAGTCCGGACTGGGACCTGTCCGTCAACATTTCCGTGCGCGAATGGACCCACCCCGCTTTCCTCGACACCGTGCGGCACACGCTGCACGCGACCGGTTGCCCACCCGAACGCTTGGTGCTCGATATCACCGAACGCGCGCTGATGGGCGACCCTGAAAGCAGCGCCCAACTCACTCTCCAACTGGCGGAGCTGGGCGTTCGGGTCGCGCTCGATAATTTCGGGTCCGGCTATTCCAGCCTGCGCCAACTTCAGAATCTGGCCGTCAGCCTGCTCAAGGTCGACCGGTCCTTCGTGTGCGACCTCCCCAGCAGCGGAAAGCCGAACTTGCTGGCCCTGACCGTGCTGACGGTCGGGCAACAGCTCGGCATCCCGGTGATCGCTGAAGGAATTGAAACCCCAGCCCAGCGGGACGCCCTGCTGGCGCTGAGGTGCGAGTTCGGACAGGGCTACTTGTTTAGTGGTCCCCTCAGTGCCGATGAGCTTCACGTTCGCTACCTGCCCCGCTCCTCTTGATCAGGGTGCAGGTTCGCCTCGTTCTGTAGGAAGTCTGACAGCGGCTCGGTTGGGAAACGGAGAGCGTCGAGCGGATAGATCCACAACCTAGTCGACATGGTGCGCCGGTTTGCCTCTATCCGCGCCCGGAAGGCCTCATCTTCTGCCCTCGGTGCCTCGGGCCCAGCTGGCGGCCGTCTCCGCCCGCCACACCCGGCCCCTCACCCTGATCCTGACACAGATGGTTTGTCTGATGGCCACTGAACCCAATCAGACGCAGAGGGGGATACAGATCTGGAGCGCCGTGCCTGCTTGAAGGAAGGCGAACAGTCAGCCGTGTGCCGCAGCGCACCAGAAGAGGTTCTTACGCTACGGACGCATGATGCAGCACAGGCTTCCTGAACAGCTCCGGCAAATCTGAGTGGGCGACGGGCCGTGACCTCACGCTGACGGAGACGCGGCAGCAGACACGCGCCGCCCCACAAGATTTTAGGGTGGTGTTGTAGAGAGCAAGGCTCTATTGCCCTGAAAGACTGTCTGTCCGCCCCGGCCCATGCCCCCAGCCGACGGAGCATTTCCTGCAGGCCCACAGACAAGATGCCCACCTCTCAGCAAACTCACCCGCCCGACCTTGCCACCAGTAACGCCCTCAACCTGGAAGGCCTGCAACCTGCGGACGGTCAAACCGTGGCCGCCCGCTTCCACCTGCGGACGGGCAACCGCGAACACTTCTGTGGCCTCTCTACCGGCGCTCAGACGCCGTGCCGCTTCAGGTCAAAGGGCCCATATAAACCTCCCCACTTGACCGCTGAAACACTCCGTGACGCACGTCCCCAACAGCCGAAATTTGCAGGCAGATGAAGGAATCACAGACACGGGTTCCGGGCATGGTCAACGGTCGCCACAGGGGTGGCCTGAGGTTCAGGCTCTCCCCTGCCCTCAGCCTGCTGCGGGCGAAATTAAGGCAACCCACTCCTGGAACTGGCCAGGACACTGCTCAGGCCAGTGATTTCAAGGTGCTGTCCGGCTGCCCTCATCTCCCCCATGGTTCCCCCCGGCGATGCGTTCGCGAACCACGTCGATGGCGTCCGGGTTCTCCAGGCTCGTGAGGTCACCGCTCACGTTCCCACTGACCAGCAGATCACGCAGCAGGCGGCGCATGATCTTGCCGCTGCGGGTGCGCGGCACGGTGGGCGTCACGATGACCCGAGCGGGACGGGCGATGGGGCCCACACCCTGAACGATCGCCTCCGCCAATTCCGCCTCCAGCGCCGGACCAGGTTGAGTGTCTCCACGGAGCACCACAAACGCCACAGGCACTGAGCCCTTCACGTCGTCTGGCATGGCGACCACCGCGGCCTCACTGACCGCCGGGTGCGTGATCAGGGCGGCTTCCATCTCCATGGTGCCGATGCGGTGCCCGGCGACATTCATCACGTCGTCCAGCCGTCCGGTGACCCAGAGCAGCCCATCCTGATCGATCAGCGCCGCGTCACTCGCGGCGTAGCTGCCCGGGAAGTCCGACAGGTACGTCTGCACGTAACGGCCGTGGTCGCCCCACACCGTGCGTGCCAGGCAGGGGAACGGCTCGGTGAGCGTCAGGGCGCCCAATTCGCCCGGAGCAGCCTGGGTGCCATCATCCCGTACCACGCGGGCGCGGTACCCCGGCAGAGGCTGACCGCAACTGCCGGGCCGGGTTCCCGTCACGCCCACCATGCTGCTCGCCCACGCGGTGCCCGTTTCCGTCTGCCCGTAGGTGTTGTTCACGAACACGCGGCCTGCGCCGAGTTTCCCCTGCGTCCAGTGCCACGTTTCCGGATCCAGCGGTTCACCCACCAGGCTGATCAGCGACAGGCGGCTCAGGTCATGGCCCACCAGGGGCGCGTCCCCAGCGCGCCGCAGCATCCGCAGCGCGGTCGGCGCCGTGAAGACTTTCGTCACGCCGTGCCCTTCAATGATTTCGTACGGCCGGGCAGAACTGGGCGTGTCGATACTGCCTTCGTAGATCACGTGCGTGGCCCCGTGCGCCAGACCGCCCACCAGCGCGAAGATCGGGAAGGTCAACCAGCCCACGTCGGCCGTACACCAGTAGACGTCATCGGGGCGCAGGTTGAGCGCCCATTTCACGTTCGCGTACGCGCCCGCGAGGAACCCCAGACCAGCATGCACCAGTCCTTTGGGTTTGGAGGTCGTGCCCGAGGTGTAGATGATGAACCCCGGCTCGTTTGCCTCCAGGGCAACCGGGTCGGCGTGGCGAGTGGTGGCCTGAAGCAGCGCGTGGAAATCGTACTCGCCTGGACCGAGAGGCAGATCCTGTTCTACCCGCCGCGCCACGATGACGTGCCCAATATCCAGGCCGAGCATCGCTTCGTTCAGTGTGGCCTTCAGGGGCACGGCCTTGCCGCGGCGCAGGGTCGCGTCCGTGCAGACCACCACTTTCGGCTCAGCGTCCACGAGCCGGTCGCGCACGGCAGACGCACTGAACCCCGCGAAGATCACCGAGTAGATCGCGCCGATGCGGTAACACGCATGAATCGCGATAAAGGCCTCAGGGACGTTGCCCAGGTAGATCGCGACCCGGTCGCCCGGTGTAACCCCCAGGTCTTGCAGGGCGGCGGCAAACCGTGCGGTCGCCGCCGTAAGTTCGCCG
>JAQBPF010000158.1 GCA_028287665.1 Deinococcus sp.
GCCCGTTGAGTTCCTGATAGGTGTCGGTGAGCTGGGTGTAACAGTAGCCATGAATGCCCTTGCCCAGAATGGCCTGGTCGGCAGCGATCAGCAACGCCTCGGCACGCTCCATCAGGGCGGACGCGTCGCGCACCACGCCGTAGCCCCAGCCTTCCTCGCCATTCGGAACCCAGGAGGTGCCACCAAATTCGCTCAGCATCACGGGGCGTTCGCCGGGGGTCAGGCCGTTCAGTCCCTGCTCGCGGCCCCCCGGCCACAGCCGCCACAGGTTTTCCTCGATGGCGGGTTTGCTGCCGTACCGCGCCAGCAGCACGGCAGGGTCCTGGGTGTAGTCGTGCACGGTAAACAGGTCGGTCACCAGCTGCTCCCAGCCGTCGCTGCCACTGACCAGGCGGGTGCTGTCCAGCGTGCGGGTCAGCGCGTACAGGGCGTGCTGGGCCTGCTGCTGCGCCGCCTCGTTCGGAATGTCGGGCAGGCCCCACGACTCGTTGAAGGGCACCCACACCACCACGCTCGGATGGGAGGCGTACAGCCGCAGCACCTCCAACCAGGTCTGGGTCAGCCGCTCGATGCTGAGCGGAGTGAAGGCGTAGGCACTGGGCAGATCCACCCACACCGCGAGGCCGATCTGGTCGCACCAGTACAGAAACCGGGGGTCTTCTATTTTCTGATGCAGGCGCAGGCCATTGAAGCCCATCTGGCGGGCCAGCAGCAGGTCGGCCCGGAAACGTTCATCGTCGCCCGTCAGGCCTGTGTCGGTCCAGTAGCCCTGATACAGCGCCATTCGCAGCGGAAAGGGAATGCTGTTGAGCAGGAAGCGGCGGCCCCGGGCGTCCACCGAGCGCAGGGCGGTATAGCCCGCCGCGCGGTCGGTGGGTCGGCCCTCTTCGGTCAGGGTCAGCCGCGTGTCCAGCAGTTTGGGATGGTCCGGCGTCCAGAGCCATTCGTTGCGGGCATCGTCCACGCCCGGATCAGGCAGGCGCAGGGAAATGTTGACCCGCTGGCCGGTGATGAGGGTGTCGCTGTCGGCCAGCACACGTTCGCCGTCCAGCAGTTCGATTCTCAGGCGGGTGCCGGGCACCGGGGGGCGGGCCAGCGTGACCGACGCAGTGAGTTCAAAGCGGGCCAGATCAGGGGTCCAGCTCAGCGCCTCGATGTGCTGGCGGGGCACTTTTTCCAGCCACACACTGCGCCAGATGCCGCTGGTGGGCGGATACCAGATGGCGTGCGGCTCGGAGCGCCAGTCCTGTTTGCCACGCGGCAGGGCCAGATCCGAGTGGTCGTCCACGGCCCGCACCACCACTTCAAATGTGCTGTTGCGAGCGGCGCGGGTCGCGTTGACGGTAAACGGCGTGTAGCCCCCGGCATGGCGTCCGGCAAAGACGCCATCAATAAAGACTTCCGCTGCCCAGTCCACCGCGCCGAAGTGCAGCAGCACCCGTTCGTGCGGACCGGGCACTTCGTCGGCCCTCAGATGAACCACCGTGCGGTACCAGAGCGTGGTTTCTGCCAGACCTATCCCCGCCGTCTGCCCGCTGGCCGGAGCCTGGGGCGCGTAAGGAACACGGATGCGGTCTGCAAACTGCACATCGTCCGGGTCTTCTGCCGCATCAATGGCGAAGTCCCACCAGCCGTCCAGCGAGCGCCAGGCCCGGCGCAGATGCGGGCGGGGATGGGTCTCAGGCGCGGTGTCCTGTTCTTGCCTCTCAGTCAGTGCGGCGTTGCTCAGCACAGAGTCAGTCATGGGCCTCTTCCAGAAAATTGACGGTCTGGGCCTCCCCAGCGGGCGTGATTCGCAGCCCCAAGATCTGCTGTGGCCGCACCTGCACGGGGATCCGGTGGACCTGACCGTTTCTCTGAATGTGCAGCGTGCCCGCGCTGGCCTGGCCTCCCCACTCATGCAGCCGCACGATCAGGTCGGGATCGCCTTCACCGCCCGCACTCTCCTCGGCCTGCTTGACCGCGCTGACGCTGACGGTGGGCAGGCCTTCCAGATGCAGGGCGCTGTGCGTGCCCGCCCACGTTCCGGCGTGTACATATTCGCGGGTCAGTACGGCAGGCTCGTTCAGTTGCTCGGCCAGCACGGGCACGCGGGCGGCCTGCCAGTTGCCTCCATGCGGCACCAGCGCCCAGCGGCTGTGCTGAAGGCCCTGATCGGTGTGGGTGTAGGTCACGCCAGGGGCCAGTACGGCGGGGTCGTGGTGGGCATAGACGGGGCTGCGGGCCAGCGTGAGCCGCAGCTCCCCGCCCAGAATGCTGGCCGAGTATTTGCTGTCGTTCAGCAGGGCCAGACCCGCCGGTCGCTGCACCCCGCGTGCGTCGCGGGCCAGTCCGGTCACGTCCATCCAGGCCTGGGTGGGTTCTTCCTCGCCGTCGGCAGGGCGCACCACAAAACCGTAGGGCACGGCGTAGGTGGCGGTCACGTCGCTGAGGGCGGCAGGAAAGACCAGTTGCGCGGCGTGCTGGGCCTCGTGCCAGTCCAGGTGCAGTTGGCCGCCAATTTCCGGTGAAGCTGCATACAGCGTGAAGTCCTGCACGGCCACCGATGTTCCGTAGCGCGTGGTGGCCCGGACCGTGGCCCGCACTGGCCCCTGCTCCAGCACCTCCAGCCTGGCCCCGCCAAAGACGCCGACCAGCTGGCGAAAGGCCCGGACGCCGTGGCCCCAGGTATCGGTTTCGTCGCGCACCACCTGAAGCTGCGCCCCGGTTCCGGCCAGCAGATCCAGCCCGCTGGCCCTATCGATCAGGCGCCGCAGACCGCCCGTCTGAGGGTCGAGGTGCAGCGTCCAGAAGTCGTTTTCCAGCCGCTCGGGGGTGGCCGTCAGCAGGGGAGGGGAGGCGGGTGCGGGGGGAGTCGGCTCATCCAGCACGCGGTACAGCCGGTAGCCGAGGGCAGGCAGTTGGGCCCGGAACACGAACCGGGGCCGTCCAGCCCCGTTTACACTTTCGGGCCGCAGGCGCTGGGTGGGCACGTCCTGTCCGGTGTCGTCGATCAGGCGCAGATGATCGGTGTGCCAGTCGTTCAATTCCAGCTCGACGGCCTCGTCGCGTGCGGTGCCCGATGGGTTGAACACCAGCACGGGCACGCCGTCGCCGTAATCGGTGACCCAGCTGGCTCCGGTCCAGTTCAGGCTGCGGATCACCTCGTCCGGCTCCTGCCCACTGCGGCGGGTGTCCACCTGATCGGCCACCGCCTGCGTGGCGGCAAAGGTCACGCGGCTGGCGATACTCAGCACCTCGCCCAGCTGGTGAAAGGCGTCTTGAAAGGCACTTTCCAGGGAACTGCCTGCCAGAATGTCGTGAAACTGATTGAACAGGAGTCCCTCCCAGGCCTGAGTGAGCGGTCCGTGCGGATAAACGTAGCCCGCCGGGGCTGCCAGCACCGCCAGTTTTTCGGCCCGCAACAGGGCATGGTCGGCCCGGCGGTTCAGCCGTTTGATGTCGCTGACAGCGGCGTAACAGCCCCGCGCATGGTGCTGAAGTTCACCCCGGTAGACCGGCACCTGTGCCTCAGAACCGGACTCGTCCCGCACCTGCTCAAAAAAGCCGCTGAGCGAGTTCATCTGCAGGGTGGGCCAGTTGGGATGCTGGGCCAGCTCGCGGATGTTGGCAATGGCACGTTTGGTGGGGCCGCCCCCGTGATTGCCCACACCGAACAGTCCCAGCCAGTGCGTGAGCTGTTCGGGCCGCCACGCCAGATTGCGCTCCAGGCTGGTGTGAATCTGGTTGGGGCTGCTGTTGTAACACTCCACACGGGCGCTCAGAATCTGGGTGCCGTCCACCCCCTCCCACTGAAACAGATTGGAGGGCAGGTCCAGTTCATTGGCTCCCGGACGCATGAACACGAAGGCGTCCAGGCCGGACTGAACGAG
>JAQBPF010000159.1 GCA_028287665.1 Deinococcus sp.
TGCGGCCATGCGTGGTCGTCCACGGGTGAACCACCAGCGTCCGGGTATCGCCCAGATTGGGGGCAATTCGCAGCACGCGCAGGCGGGGCAGGAAGGCCGAGGGGTCGGGCACTTCAAAGGTCAGCACCGCGCCGAAGCCGTGCCGCAGCACCTTCAGAGCGTTGGCGTGCGAGGGATGACCGGGCAGGCCCACATAACTGACGCGCCCCACGCCGGGATGGGCCTCCAGCCAGTGCGCCAGCGCCAGCGCCGTGGCCGATTCGCGCTCCAGCCGCAGCGCCAGCGTTTCCAGACCCTGCGCGATCTGGTGGGCATTCTGGGGGGCCAGATTCATGCCCAACTGGTGCGCCCCGAACCAGCGCTGCCGCCAGGACAGGGCCGCGTCGCCGCGCACGTTCAGCACGCTGTTTTCTCCGCCCTCGGTGTAGATGGGATTGCGCGTGAGATCGTGCCCGATGCCCACCGTGACGCTGCCGCCCAGCACCCCGCCGTGCCCGCCCGCCCACTTGGTCAGCGACTGAGACACGATATCTGCGCCGTGTTCCAGCGGACGGCACAGGAAGCCCACGCCCGCGCAGGTGTTGTCGATGCCCAGCAGCGCCCCGTGCGCGTGGGCAATATCGGCAAAGGCCGCGATGTCAGGCACGTCTCCGGCAGGATTACTGAGTGTTTCGGCCCACACCAGCCGGGTATTAGGCTGCATGGCGGCCCGCACCGCGTCGGGCGTATTGGCCGTCAGGGTGGCAGAAATGCCCATCAGCGGCAGGATGTTGTTCAGCATGCCCGACGTGCCCCCAAACAAACTGGCCGTAGACACCACATGATCCCCGGCGCGGCACACACTCATGATGGTGGTGAGGGTCGCCGCCTGCCCGCTCGACAGCGCGATGGTGGCCGCGCCGCCTTCCAGCGCAGTCAGGCGTTCTTCCAGCGCCCGCACGGTGGGGTTTTGCAGGCGGGCGTAGCTGAGGCCCGTGTTCAGTTGAAATTCTTCCTGAGCCTGCTCCAGCGTTTCGAACTGAAAGGCGGCGGCGTGATGCACCGGAATGCCGATAGTGACGCCCAATCCGCGCCCGATGCCGGTTTGTACGGCGGTGGTTTCGTAGCTCCATTCGGCGGCGGCGGGAGTTGCGGTTTCATCAATCCAATCGGCATCGGGGGAACGGGCGGGCGCGTCGGTCATGGGTTCATGGTAGGCGATAGGGCCGCGCAGAATAGGGGCTAGAGCGGACAACTTGCCCAGCATCCCGCCCCCGCCCCGCTACACTCGCCCGCATGGGGTATTTGTCAGACTTGCGGGCCGTCTGGGGCCACGCGCCGTTATTTGCAGTGGGCATCGGCGTGATGATTTTGGATGAGCGGGGCCGCATTTTGTTGCAGCAGCGCGGAGATGACGGCCTGTGGGGCACGCCGGGGGGCGCGGTGGAACCCGGCGAGGACTTCCTGACCGCCGCCCGCCGCGAACTCTTAGAAGAAACCGGGCTGGTCTGCCCCGATCTGCACCTGCTGGACTTGCCGGAAGGTCTGGTGGATGGGCCGGAATTTTATCACTGTTACCCCAACGGCCATCAGGTGTATATGGTGGGCATGCGGGCGCAGGGCACGCTCCCCGCCGCCTCGTTAGCCGACGCCGCCCCCGACGACAGCGGTGAAACGCTGGCCCTGAAGTGGTTCGACCTGAACGATTTGCCGCCCATCAGCGCGAACGCCAACATCGTGAAAATGAATCTGCTGCGGGCGCGGGTGGGCCTGCCGCCGTTGCCGCTGTGGCCTGTACCTGCGCCGCCCACCACGGGCAAGCACGCCCAATCGCTTCGGCAAGCGGCGGGAAAGCGGCCCCTTCTCTTGCCCGGTGTGCGCCTTCAGGTGAAGGATGATGCGGGCCGCTTCCTGCTGCTGAAGCACGCCGCAACGGGCCGCTGGACCTTGCCGGGCGGCAGCATGGAACCCGGCGAGAGCTTCGAGGAGTGCGCCGCCCGCACATTGCAGGAAGACACGGGCCTTCAGGCAATGCGGCTGATGCCGGTGCAGGTGCAAGCGGGGGCCGATTTCCGGTTTCAGGATGCCGATGGCAATATCACCGACCCTATAGGCGTCCTGTTCCGTGCAGAGTGCCCTGGCGGAAGCCTCAGCCTGAGGCCTGACGAAATCGTAGAAGCACGCTGGGCCGGACCAGAGGAGTTGCCGAGCCAAACACAATGGATGGGGGCAGAGGTGGGCGCGGGCAGGCAAACCCAGCTGGGCTGAGGGGAAGAAACAGCGGAAAGGGGCCACAGCATCACGCTTTGGCCCCCTTTTTCCTTAATTCCTTACTGCAATTACTTGTCCCGAATTCCCCACCCCTGCGCCCGAATTGCCCCGATCAGGCGCTCCATCACCGGGTCGACCTCGGCGTCGGTGAGGGTCTTTTCGCCCCGAAAGACGAGGCGTACGGCCACGCTGCGCTCACCCTCGGGAATGGGCGCACCGACGTACACGTCGAAGGGTTCCACGGTTTCCAGCAGGGCTCCAGCCTCGGCCTTCAGCAGCGCAGCCAATTCGCCGTAAGAGACGGCATTGGGGGCAATAACCGCCAGGTCACGCCACGCAGCGGGAGCGCGGCTGGGATCGCGGAAGGCCCAGGCCCGGCCCGGCAGCGGCAGGGCGGCTTCCAGCAAGAATGTTTCTCCTTTGAGGCCAAATTCAGCGGCCACAGCGGGATGCAGCGCCCCGATCCAGCCCACGCTCTGCCCATTCCAGACCAGTTCGCCCGCAATACCGGGATGCAGCGCAGTGGGAATCGCGTCGCCGCGCAACTGGCGCACCTCCACGCCCGCACCCAGGCTGGCGGCGAGGCTTTCCAGCAGGCCCCTGAACACCCCAAACGTTCCGGCCATCCCCGGCTGATGGGTTTTGGGCGCGAGGTCGCCGCGCATCAGCAGGCCCACGCGCTCGGCTTCTCCACTGGCAGGGAAAATACGCCCGATCTCGAAGATCAGCACGCGCTCGCCTTTGGGATGGGCACCTGCCGCCTTCAGAAGTGACGGATAGAGGGCCGTTCGCATGGCTGTGCGGTCAGCCGTCAGCGGATTTTGCAGGCGCACAGTGGGCGCTTCGGCGCGGGCTTTGGCGGCTTCTTCATCGCTGGTGAAGGTGTAGGTCACGACTTCCTGTGCGCCCAACCCAGCCAGGGCGCGGCGCAGGCCAGCCCGTGCCAGACCCTCTTTTTCCGCGCCGATGTTGCTGCCATGAACCCGCAGCGTGGGCAGGGTTTCGGGCAGATGGATGAACCCGTGCAGGCGGGCCACTTCCTCGGCCAGATCCTGCCAGATTGCCATGTCGATGCGCCATGAGGGCGGCGTGACCGTCAGTTGGTCGTCGGCGGTGACGACTTGGCAGCCCAGCCGGGTCAGGATTTCGCTCATTTCGGTGGTGGAGATGTCCATGCCCAGCAGGGCGCGAATCTGGCTGCCCGTAGCCCCGATGACGCCGGGAACTTCGGGCGTGCCCATCAAGGTCAGGCCGGGATGGGCCGCGCCGCCGCCCGCCGCCGCGAGCAGTCCGGCCACCCGGTTCGCGCCGCGTGGGGCCAGCAGGGGATCAACGCCGCGCTCGTAGCGGTACACGGCGTCGGTTTTGAGGCCCAGGCGGGTGCTGGTGCGCCGCAGCAACACCGGGTCAAAGTGCGCCGATTCGATCACCACATCACTGGTGTCAGCCCGCACCCGCCCGTGCTCGCCGCCCATGATGCCCGCGATGCCCAGCACGCCCTGACCCGCTTTGACCTTGCCAGCGGTGGCAAAAGCGTCGGCCACCGAAGAAATCGGCACGGGGCGGCCATCCAAGATCAGCAAATCTTCCGGCCCCGTCTGGTGCTCGCCGCCCATCAGGTCGCGCACAGTTTCGCCCTGCCGCAAGCCGAATGTGACGATGATCTGGTCGTCGGTCACGTCGCAGCGGTCATACAGGGCGGTGGGCTGACCCAGTTCCAACATCACGTAATTGCTGGCGTCCACGATCAGGTCAATCGGGCGCATTCCGGCCAGCGTGAGGCGGCGCTGCATCCACAGCGGGCTGGGGCCGTTCCGAATGCCCGACACGGTGCGGGCGGCAAAATGATCGCACCCGAAGCGCAATTTGCGGGAAGGATCACGCTCGATGACAAGGCCACGCGGCGGCAACGACACGCGGATTTCTCCGTCGCCAGCAGGCTGTGGCCCTGCATCGGGCATAACCAGTTCCAGCTTCAGGAAGGCGGCGAGGTCACGGGCCAGACCCACCGCACTCAGCACGTCGGCGCGGTTGGGGGT
>JAQBPF010000165.1 GCA_028287665.1 Deinococcus sp.
TGTGACCAGCCGACTGGCTCAGGCCAGACGCTCGGGCCTGGGCAGGGTAAATGAAAAGGTGGCTCCTTTGTCCAGGCCTCCCTCAGCTGTAACCTGCCCCCCATGCCGCGCCAGAATGCGGCGCACGTTGGCCAGCCCGACGCCGTTGCCCTCAAAGTCTTCCTGGCGGTGCAGACGCTGAAAGACACCAAACAGCTTGCTGCCGTAACGCGGGTCGAAGCCCACCCCATTGTCGCGGACAGAAACGGCCCATTCCGAAGGGCGTTCCTCAGCCCAGACCTCGATGCAGGCCGTGGCGCGTGGGCCGCTGTACTTCACCGCGTTCGACAGCAGATTCAGCATGACCTGCCGGAGCAATTCCAGGTCCCCCATGACCACAGGCAGGTCTCCCACTATCCACCGGATCTGGCGACCGTCCAGATCGTCGCTGACCTCAGTTTTGACGGACTCCACCAGCGCGGCCAGGTCCACCGGGCCCACCTGCAGCGCTTGGCGCGAGGTGCGCGACAGGTCCAGCATGGCGTCGATCAGCGTATTCATGCGCCTGGCGGCCTGATCGATCACAGTGACGTACCGCTCTGCCTTGGCATCCAGGTCTTTGCCCAGGGTCTTCCGCAGCAGGTCATTGAAACTGGCAATGTGCCGAACGGGCGTCCGGAGGTCATGAGACACCGAATACGCAAAGGCTTCCAGTTCCTCGTTGGCGGCCCCCAGGGCCTGCGTCCTCAGATCCAGAGCGTCCCGCTGGGCCGTGAGTTGCCGGGCCTGCTCGGCGCGTTCGGCTGCCAGACCCAGGCCCGATACGATGGTTTCCAGCACTGCCTTATCAACAGCGGTCCAGGCCCGTTGGCTGAACAGCACCACTGTCAACACGCCCACCGGGGTTTCGTTCAGCAGCAGCGGGAGGGTGGCCACCGCATGAATATGCTGCACAAGCTCTGCCGGTGTATCCAAACCACGGCTGTAGACATCCTGATACACCGGCTCGCGTGTGGTCCAGGGGGTCAGCAGTGTGGGGCTCACCCGCGGAAAGCCTGCGTGGGCCATGGCTTCCAGTCCGGGGTCACCGAACTCCCCGACCAACGATTTCAGGCGCCACAGGTCGCCCTCCAGTTCGTAATAGGCCGTATATCCCGAGGGCACCAGACTCAACATGATCTCCTGGGCGCGTCGCACCAGCGGATACCGGTCCATTTCGAACAGCAGATCGCGCGACAGTTGAGCCACCGCTTCCAGCGCGGCGTTGCGGCTCTCGACCTCGGCCTTTTTGGCCTGCAGGTGCCGCGCCTGCACTGCCCGTTCGAGGGCCAGGCCCAGCGTGTTCGCTGCCCGCCGCAGCAAATCCTGTTCGTGATCCAGCCACGCGCCGCAGTCTTCCTGCCGCCACGCCACCAGAAACCCCCCCAGGGTGTGGTCCGGCAGGTGAATCGGCTCAACGGCCGCCGCGAGGGTCGGAAACGAGGTCAGTGTTCCCGGTTCAGCGCGGTAGTTGCCCATATAGATGCTCTGGTTCGTCTCCGCAACCCGCTGCAGGATGGGTGCCTCACTGAGTTTCAGGCCGGGGCGGGTCATGTAGGTCACGACGGCTTCAGGCGTATCCCCCCACAGCGTCGGCATGCGAATCTGGTCGTCTTCCAGCCGCACGACCAGCATGCTCTGGGCCAGAATCGCCGGGCCAATACGCGGCAGGGCCAACTCAGCCACCTCATCCGGGGTGGCGGCACGTTGGAGGGCTTCTCCAAGAACAGCCAACACCTCGGCCTGGCGGCGGGCGCGCTCCAGATCGCGGGTACGGCGCCCCAGTTCGGCCACCACCTCGGCGCGCTCCAGGGCCAGGTTGAGGCTGCGGCCCACGGCACGCACCAACGCCTGATCCTGGGCACTCCAACCCTTGACGTCCCTGAGACCAAACAGCAGCAGATGCCTGATTTCTCCGTTCACCATCAATGGATAGCCTGCCCCGGTGTCGTAAGACTCGGTATGGCTGATCTGTTCCTGTTCAGGATTCCAGAGGCCGCTGAAAAACCCGGTTTCCGACGCCAGGGTGTTGCGGATCAGCGGCGTGCTGCTGGGCAACCCGGCGGTCAGGGTCTCGATCAGGTCCAGGCTCAGGTCTTCGCTCCAGGCCTGGGCTTTCCAGAGATCGCCTTCCTGTGCGTAATACACCACCGTGCCCTCGGTAAACCGCACCCGCAGCATGGTAATGGCCTGCTGCGCCAGTGCCAGCACATCGGTTTCAGTGCCGACTGCTTCTGTAAAAGCCACAAACGCTTCCTGCGCGGCCCGTTCTTCCCACAGCTCTTGCGTGCGCTGGGCCACGCGGGCTTCCAGGGTGGTGTTGAGGTCCTGAAGCGCCTGCTCCGTCTGCTTCTGGGCCGTAATATCGCGGGAGAGCCCGTAGAGTCTGACCCCAACGCCGTGCCCGTCCCGCTCAACCGCAGTGTGCTGCTCGACCCACACCACCCGGCCATCGTCGCGGACAAAACGGTACTGGAGGACCGATTCGTTCAGCTGGCCACTGCGTAACTCTCCAAACGCCTGCATCAAGGCGGCCCGGTCTGCCGGGTGCACATGGGCCAGGTAGTCGGTCAGCGATGGATTTCCCTGCTCGACGCCCAGCAACTCCCGCAGTTCTGGGGAGCGGTAGCCACTGTTGCTGCGAAAATCGAATTCCCACGCTCCCTGACGTGCGGCCTTCAAAGCCAGTTGAAGACGTGCGTCATTGGCCTGCGGCACAGACATACCTCTACCTTAGCGCACCCGACACACCAGCATCCTCTTATTTCTGGAACTCTCCAGCAACGCATGCGGGAGGAGGGGTATATAAGAAACCGCCGAAGATTCAGGGCAATTTCTGGTTCTGCCTCCTCCACAGGTGCCTGCCCCGCCTCAAAGAACAGTCCCGTCTCTGTGATGGGGTCAGTCTGCCGTCCTGCCTGACGCGCTTCACCACCAGGTCACTCTAGGCCACAGGCAACGGTTCGGTTTTGTGGTGGCGCTTCTCGGCGTACATTCGGTGATCGGCCAGCTTGACCAGCTCTGAAACAGTGGTGCCATCGGCTGGAAAACAGGCGATTCCGGCGCTGGCGCCTACGCCTGGAAAGCCTGCGGCCTGCGTCTGGTGGATGGTGTGCCGAATCCTCTGTCTGACGGCGGCCAGATCGGCTCCAGTGACCCTGGCAGAGGTGTGGGGCAACAGAAGGGCGTACTCATCGCCGCCCAGACGGTAGACCCGGTCATCGGCCCGGAAGGCGGCCCTCAACCTGACTCCAAAAGTATGCAGCAGGGCGTCTCCACGGGCATGGCCCTCCGTATCGTTGAGCAGCTTGAGGCCGTCCAGATCAAGAATGACGACGGTGAAGGGCGCGTCATGCCGCGTGGCTTCAGCCGCCAGATTCTTGAGGTCCAGCTCAAAGGCGCGGCGATTGGCCAGCCCGGTCAGTCGGTCGCTCAGGGCGGCGGATTCCAGCTCCTGCCAGCGCTCCTGCCGCTCCAGCGCCATGCTGACCGTGCGGGCCGCGGCTCCAAACAGCGCCTGATCCTGCGGACTCCAGTCTCTCATCTGGTAGAGGCGCACCGCGCACAACATGAATTGCAGGTTGTGGGACCGGGCCAGGGGAACCCACATGACCGAACGCGCCCCGGCCTGAACCAGGGATGGATTGGCCTTGGGGTGGGCGGCGTAGTCGTTGACGTAATTGGCTTTGCCAGAATCGAACACCTGCCAGATCAGGCCGTGGCCCCGGTCCAGTCCGCGGGT
>JAQBPF010000171.1 GCA_028287665.1 Deinococcus sp.
GCGGCAGGAGACTCGCTGGCAGAAGCTCCACCCGTGGCCACTGCTCCGGCCATCGCAGCGGCGACTGGATCGGGAAGAGGAGTTGCAGGGACCGCCACGGGGGCAGGAGCAGACACATCGGCAGCAACGACTGGCGCACGCACGTCATCGTTGACCCAGGGCTGGACAGGAGCAGTGGCGATGGGGCCACCGAGGGTCGGCGCATCCACCTGCGGGGCGCTGAAGTCGGGGGTGTTCTGCTCGGCTTCGATGCTCAGGTCAGCGGCGGTCAGTTCGGGGGCGGCCAATTCGGGAACAGTCAATTCGGGGGCGGCGACTTCTACAGAAGCCAGGGCAGGAAGAGCGATGTCGGGCACAACGGGCGCGGCAACTTCCGGCACCACAGGCACGTCGAGTCTGGGCGTGACCACGGGGGTAGGCGCAGGGGGGGCGTCTTGCGGCGCAGCGCGGTTCTGGTACAGGCGCGACAGCAGACCACCCAGGCCGCCTTTGCCAGCGGCGGCAGCGGCAGGAGGAATGACGGCAGCGGGCTGCTCAGGCATCACGGCAGCGGGCTGCATTTCGGGCACAGGGACACTGAACACAGGCTCAGGCTGCACAACAGGCTGCGGCACAACTTCGGCCACAATCTCAGGGACCTGTGGCTCAGGCATGGCAGGCTCGGCCAGCTGCGCAGCAGCAGGAGCCGTTGCAGCGGGTTCGGTGGTCAGCAGCGATTCGCCGTCGTCTTCACCGTCGTCCATCTCAAATTCCATCGCGTCGTCTTCAAAAGAAGCGGCCATGGGCGTGGCTGACACCTGCGGGGAAGCGGGCCGGGCCTGCTCGATAAATGACGTGATGTCGCTGTCCACGCCCGCCGCACTCAGCGCGGCCATATCGAAGTTGGTGTTGGCAAGGTCGCCTTCCCAGTCGGGCGGCGGCAAGTCCACGGGGGTTTCGGGCGGCTCTTCCTCACCGCTCATGACGCGTGACAGGTAGTTCAGGATGTCTTGCTCCACGATCATCCCGCCCTCGCCCGTGCCGTTGAGTCTCTGCCAGTCAATCCCGTTTGCTTCTGCCAGAATCTTGGCGAGCGGAGCAATCCTATCCATCATCAACTTCCCCCTTGGGCCTGCATCGTAATTGACATTCTTAGGGGGCATTCTAGCGAACAGACCCGCTGAAGGCGTGCAATTTTCGTGCTATAGGGCGGGGTGTGCAGGGGGCAATGGGGGTGTCAGGCTTCTCCGTGGGCCAGAATCCTGCTTTTGGGGATGGTTTTCCTTCTGTTCTGGGCCAGGTTCAATCCTGTTGGGGGGAGCTGGAATATGAAGTTCATGGGCCTGCGGCGGCGCGGTGCTACCCTGCTTGGCGTTACCGCGCCGCTGTGCGCGGCAGGGAGTGACCATGCAGGAACGAGTGTTAGAACACAGGCTGGAGCAGCGACAATGCTGATTCTTGAAGAGATGCAGGCGCGGGGCCACGAAGCACTGACCCTGCTGCACCACGCGCCCAGCGGCCTGCGGGCGGCGTTGGCCATTCATTCCACCGTCTTGGGACCGGCGATTGCGGGCGTGAGGTTGGGCGCGCAGGATGAGCAGCTGGCGGTGCGGGGCGCACTGGCCCTCAGCGAAAGCCTGACCCTCAAGGCCGCGTTGGCAGGCCTGAACTACGGCGGCGGCGCGTGCGTCCTGATGATGCCGGAATCGGGCGTGGACGACCCACATGCCCGCGAAGCCCTGTTCCGGGCGCTGGGACGGCAGGTGCGCCCGCTGGAATCGCGGGTGGTCCTGACCGAAGACATTGGTGTCTCGCCCGCCGATATTGCCTTTGTGGCCCAGGAGACGCCCGCCACGCTGGGCGTGAATACCGATACCAGCAGCGTGACGGGGTACGGCGTCTACCGGGGCATGAAAGCCGCCGCCCGTTTTGCTCTGGGCAGCGAAAGCATGCGCGGCGTTCGGGTGGCCATTCTGGGCGTCGGAGCCGTGGGCCGCACTCTGGCCGGACACCTGCACCGCGAGGGCGCACGCCTCACCGTGGCCGATTACCGTACAGAGCGGGCCGAAACCCTGGCCGACCAACTGGACGGCGTGCAGGTGGTGGCCGCCGATCAATTGCTGGACACCCCCTGCGATATTTTCGCGCCCTGTGCCTACGGGCACTCGGTCCGTTCCGAGGATGTGCCGCGCCTTCAGTGCCGCCTGATCGCGGGCGGCGAGCATCATCCCCTCACCCGGCGCGGAGAGGCCGCGGTCAAGGAAGCCGGAATTATCTATATGCCCGATTACGCCATCAATGCCGCCGGGCTGATCGCTGCCGCGCAGAGCACCACGCCCGAACAGGCCGCCGAACGCGTGTACCAGACCATCAACCGGATTACAGCGGTGGCCGAGCAGTACGGCAAACCCGCCCATATCGTGGCCCGCCGCATGGCCGAACGCCGGATCGATCTGATCGGCAGCCTGGGACACGGCAAATGAGCGCCAGCAAGGCAGCGCCGTTTGTGATCGGTGTGGCGGGCGGGTCGGGCAGTGGCAAAACCACTGTGACCCGGCGCGTGATCGAAACGGTGGGCACAGAGGGCGTGGCTGTTCTGAGTCAGGACAACTATTACCGTGACCAATCGGATATTCCCTTCGACGCCCGGCTGAAAACCAACTACGACCATCCGGCGGCCTTCGACTGGGCCCTGCTGCGTGAACATGTAGACGCGCTGCTGGCGGGCGTGCCGATTGCCATGCCCGAATACGACTTCACCAAGCACACCCGGTCCCACCAGACCACCACCGTGTTGCCGGGGTCAGTGGTGGTGTTGGAAGGCTTTTTTGCCCTATATGACGAACAGCTGCGCGAGCGGATGCACCTGAAAGTTTTTGTGGATGCCGACGCCGATGTGCGCTTTATTCGCCGCCTGCTGCGCGATACCCAGGAACGCGGGCGCACCCCCGAAAGCGTGATTCAGCAGTACCTCGA
>JAQBPF010000354.1 GCA_028287665.1 Deinococcus sp.
GGCGCTCAGGGCCGGCTGACGGAGCAGCAGGGTCTCGGGAAGGGACATAGAGAACACTCCTTGAAGGCAGGGGACGGGGATGGATTTTGCGTGATCTTAGCGCCCCAGGCAAGGGGCGGCGAGCACCTGCGGAGGAAACGCGCCGTGGCTGAAGAGAGGGCATCACTGGCGGTCACTGCCCATGGGCAGAGGCCGTGACGGTGGCCCCGGGTGGGTTTGGGGCGTCAGTGGGTGAGGGCCACACCACAGGTGTGGAGGCACGGGGATCCATGGATGCACAGTGGGGAGGGGCCAGGTCAGGACCGCTCAGGACTTGCCCCGCTCTTGCCGCCAGGGACCGGAGACCGCTTCGGTCAGAGTCAGCGCTGCGTACCGACCACGGTCCCTGGAGGAGGCAGGTCCAGCGGAGGACAGCCATCCCTGAGATGTACCTCTCTTGGAGACAACAGATGCTCACCACCTGGATCGCGGCGTCTCCAACAATGCAACCATGTTCGCGCCTTTCTTTCGCCTGCATCCCAGCGTGAGGGTACGCCTGACCACCAGCTTCCTGAGCAAGGTGTTCGGTACGGCAGTGATTCCTTTTATGGGCCTGCTGTTCGCCCGTGAGGCGGGAGCGCTGACCGCCGGGATGATGCTCGCCGCGCAGTACGTGGTGCAGTTTCTGGTGGGCCTTTACGGTGGGGCGGTCTCCGACCTGCTGGGCCGCAAGCGGGTGATGGTCTGGGGCGAAACGGTCAAGGTCGTGGCTTTTGGGCTGATGCTGCTCGCGGCCCTCAGTGGTCAACTGCTGTGGCCCATCTTCGCGGCGCTCCTGGTCCTCGCGGTGGGCAATGGACTGGCCAACCCCGCCGGTGAGGCCCTGCTGATCGACGCCAGCACGCCCCAGGACCGCGCCTACCTGTACGCCATGAACTACTGGGGCAACAATCTCGGCTCCCTGGTGGGGGCGCCCATTGGCGCGCTGCTGTTCCGCGACCACCTGAGCGTGCTGATGGGGCTGCTGACCGGCATGGCCGCCGTGATCCTGTGGCTGACCTGGACCCGCATCCAGGACGTGCACCGCCCGGTGCCCCGCGGGGAGCGGGGGCCACTTGGACTGGCGGCGCTGGCAGGCAGTTACCACCAGGTGGCCAGCGACCGGATCTTCTTGTGGTTTACCCTCAGCGGCATGTTGATCCTCACGCTGGAGTTCGCGCGCACGACCTTCCTGGGGGTCCGGTTCGACCAGGACCTGACGGGCAGCGTCACGCTCGTGCCTGGGACGGCGCCCCTGGCGTTTGATGGCGCGCGTGCCCTGGCGCTCCTCAGCGCAGAGAACACCCTGCTGATTGTCCTCGGCACGGCCGTGACCGCGCAGTTTTTGACGTGCCGAGATCCCCGCCAGTGGATGGTGACCGGATTCCTGCTCTTCGGAGCGGGGTACAGCAGCGCCATGCTGGTGGGCACCCCGCTCACCCTGCTGCTCGCCGGGGCGCTCATCTCCGCCGGGGAGCTGCTGTACGTGCCGAGCCGTGACGCCGTGCTGGCCGACATGATCGATCCGGGCCGGCGTGGGGCGTACATGGCGGTCAACAGCCTGGTCTTCCAGGCCGGCAAGCTCCTGGCCGCCGTCGGACTGATGCTGTGGCCGGTGCTGGGGACGGCTGGACTGGTCACCGTGATGGTGGTCTTCACCGGACTGGGCAGCTGGATCGGCTGGGCCGCCAGTGCCCGCCGGAGAGGAGCGGCAGCCGTCCCGGAGCGGTGAAGGAGAGAATCCCCGCCCTCACACGTCACCCCGTGTTGCTCCCTCCAGACGGGATCCACAGGTCAACCTCAGAAGCGGGAAAGTCAACCGTGCTCTTCCGGCGCACGATGACCCCCTCCCCTGTGCCCCTCCTGGGACTCCACCCTCTCGACGCTGACCTGTCACCCGGCCTCTACACCGTGTGGCACCGTCCGGAAGCGAGCCTTCGCCCATGGGCACCCCCACCCTCGTCCTGCACGACGAGGCGTAGGCCCTGCTGGATCCCGTCGCCTCCTTCGCCTGCGCTTCCACCGCACGGGAGGTCGGTGGGGTGAAGAACACCCGCGGCCTGCAGCGCGTCCAGCTTCCCGAGGACCTGATCGCCTGCGCCGTCACCGACACGAACGGCACCTGCCTCATCGTGTCCGCAGGTGCCGAGAAAGGCATCCGCTTCCATTTCCACGAGGACACAGCGCGCGCCGTCCGCGAGGCGTTCCTCACGCGGTGCAAGTCCAGGGGCAAGGCACCCGGGTGAGGCCTTGGGGCTGCTCCTGGTCCGCTTGCCCTCCTCCACCCACACTCAAACGCCCATAGATCCTTGAACATCTACGGGCGTTTAAGTGTCGGTCCCTTCTCTAGGCGTCCTGAACGAGTCTGGCAGCACCACACGTTGACTGAAGCGGGAATGCATTTCCGGAATTGGGGTGAGGGTGCACCTTGTCTGATGATGTTCAGCCTGACCTGTGCTGAGCCCTGGAGGGCTGTTATGAAGCGCCTGCCTCAGAGCTCTGTCCAGCTCTGGAATCAGTCCGCGCAGTTCCCCCGGCCTGGGCTGCCGTTCCTCATACTCGGAGCTGGGGCCACGCTGTTTATGGTGGGCGTCAACTTGGGACGAATGCTTTACCGGTTGGTCCAGAGCGGATAGCCGGGACCGTGAACAGCACGCAGAACTGCTCTTCCCATTTGCTGTAAAAAGCTTTCACTCAGGCATCAGCACAGCCGAGGGCGTGGTCGTGTGCTCTCCGGATGACCCGGCCGAACCGCCAGAGGCGTCGGCCTTGAGGGCGGGGTGGCACTGGCTTGTCTTCCGGCATGATTGAGCGTGCGCCTGAGCTTGTGACCGCGTCCTGGCACCGTCTCACGGGCCTGATCCTTCAGCGGCGTCCAGTTCCGTTCCACTTCTCCGCCGCGGTGGCGGGAGCATGACTCCCCACCAGCCACCGCGCCCCGCCCTGATGGGCGGGTTGTTTATGGGCAAGACAACACCCCCACTGAGACGAAGCGGGGTGCGGCAGATCCATCCGCTCGCATCCCGCTTCGTCCGTCCACATCCCGGCCGTTCAGGGCTGGCCCTCCCGA
>JAQBPF010000250.1 GCA_028287665.1 Deinococcus sp.
TCCAACCGCTTTGCGGTGGCCGGGCTGCTGCTGGGCGTCGTTGCGGCGCGCCTGTCTGGGCGCAGTTGGCCTGCCAGCATGGGGGTAGGCGGGGCCGGATTTACCGCCTGGGCCACCGCCCGCGAACTTGACCCCGATCATCCCGATACGGCCAACGCTGCCTTGCCGCTGGCGGCCCTGATAGCGTTGGTCGGCGGCCCGGTCAATCCGCTGGCTGGAGCGAGTGTGATGAGCGGATTGCGCGTGCTGGCGGGCACCACCGGGCAGGCACCCACCCCGGCAGACGAGGCGGCCCTGGGCGTGCAGGCGGGTTTAGCGGCCTTAACAGGGGAGAGGTTCTCGGCCTTTGTGCCTGGACTGGCGCTGCTGCTGTCGGGCAAAGTTCAACCCAGGGAGGCGGCCCTGACGCTGGCCCCTGCCCTGTCGCCCGCACTGAGGCCGGGGCAGGGCCGCAGCGTGGCCGCCGATCTGCTCAGCCTTGCCGCGTTGGGCTTGGCCGCCACCCTTATGGCCCCCGAACGTATCTCCAGCCAGGCCGACCACGGCGGGCACAGGTTGAACGACGACACAGTACAGCTGACCCGGCAACTGGCCGCAGGTGCATTGGCCCTCGGCCTGTTGGGGCGACAATCTCGCTCGTTCGTCCCCCTGGCGGCGGCAGCGTTCAGCGTGGGCCTGCGCCGGACTGGGCTCATCAAAACTGGGTTCATCAAGGTTCCCTAAACCGTTCCTGCCCAGAATGCTTCCTTTTCTGACAGCCTTAGGCAGTCAGTTCTGTTTACCATGCGCCCATGACCGGACTCCCGAGACAACTCACGCTGCTGCTGGTGACCTTGCTGACCCTGGTTATGAATTATCTCAGCAACGCTCTCCCCCTGTTCGGCAACAGCAACGGCGAGATCAGCGACAGCTTGCCCAACGCGTTTACCCCTGCTGGTCTGACGTTCGCTATCTGGGGGCCAATTTTCCTGGGATTGTTGGCCTTCGCCGTGTACCAGGCCCTGCCCGCCCAGCGTGGCCCGCGCTATGACCGCCTGTTCTGGCCGTTCCTGCTGGGCAATCTGCTGAACGTGTCCTGGCTGTTTGCCTTCCAGAGCCTGAACTTTGGCCTGAGCGTGGGCATCATGCTGGCCCTGCTTATCAGTCTGATCTGGCTGTATCTCACAGTGCGCGGTCTGAAACCGCAGGGCGCAGAAACCCTCACCCTGCAATTGCCCGCCAGTCTGTATCTGGGCTGGATCAGTGTAGCCACCATCGCCAATATCACCGCGTTTCTGGTCAGCATCGGCGTGACTCAGGGCGCACTGGGGCTGGGCGCTCAGGCATGGTCGGCGGTGCTGCTGGTTATCGCTGCCCTGATCGGCGTGTTCTTCCTGGCCCGTTTCCGCGATTACGCCTTTGCAGTGGTGCTGCTGTGGGCGTTTTACGGCGTGTATCGGGCCCGCCCAGAGGTGAACACGGTTGTTCTTGCGGTGGCACTGGCCGCAGCGTTGGTGGTCGTGCTGGGCGGCGCGGCCTCTGCACGGCGCGGGCGCAATACGCTGGTTTAGAGCACAGGAACAGCAAGCAGGGCGGCGTACCCGTGACAGGGCACGCCGCTCTCTTCTGGCCCCGGTGCCGTACTCTGCACCTATGGCACGCCGCAATTCCGAATCCACCTGGCCCGAACCACTCCCCGAGGCCGAACCGCTCGTCTGTGCCCTCTGCGGGCGCGAAACACCCACACTGACCCAGCATCACCTGATGCCCGTGCTTCAGGGCCGCCGCAAAGGCATGAAGGTGCAGGATTTGCCCACTGTGGGCCTGTGCTCGGCCTGTCACGGCTACGTTCACAGCACCTTTTCCAACGCCGACCTGTCGGGGCCGTACAGCACGCTGGAAGCCCTGAGCGAAAATGAAGGCGTCATCAAATTCGTGAAGTGGGTGAAAAAGCAGCCTGTAAGTAAGTCTGTGAAAGTGAAGTAGCGTCGCAAACACAAAAGGACAGAGGCGCACCTGTTGCAAGGTGCGCCTCTCTAGTCCTGTCTTACGCCTTTACAGCGTCCGAACCTCCCTTGCGTTTGCGGTTCCATTCTTCAAAGTAGACCACCAGCGGGGCCACGATGTAGATGCTGGAATACGTGCCGATGATGATGCCCACCAGCAGCACGAGGCTGAAATCGCGCAGCACGGGGCCGCCGAAAATCAGCAGGCTGACGAGGGGCAGCATGGTGCTGATCGAGGTCATGACCGTGCGAGAGAGTGTCTGGTTGATCGACGTATTGACGATCTCGCGGTAGCTCCTGCCGCGCATTTCCTTGATGTTCTCGCGGATTCGGTCAGACACGATGATGGAATCGTTGAGCGAGTAGCCGATCAGGGTCAGCAGCGCGGCCACGCTGGCAATCGTAAATTCCAGCCCCAGCAGCGAGTACAGGCCCATCACGATGGCGACGTCGTGCAGCACGGCCACGATGCTGCCCAGACCCATGATGAAATCGAAGCGGAAGCCCACGTACACCAGAATGAGTCCCAGGCCCAGCAGCACGGCCCGGATGGTGTTGTCGGTCAGTTCCTTGCCCACCGCTGGCCCCACCGTTTCGCTCGACTGCACTTCGCCCTGTGGCAGTTTGGTGATGGCTCCGGTCAGGGTCTGCACTTCGGTACTGGTGAGCTGAGGCACCTTGACGGTGTAGGTCGCGCCCGCCACACCCGGCGTAATATCGCGCTGGATGCTGGCGCTCTGGGCCGTGACTTTGCCTAGGCCTGCGCCTGCCACAGCCGAACGCACCTGCTCGGTGGTGGTCGCGCCGCTGGTCTTGATCGCCAGGGTGGTCCCGCTGATGAAATCCACACCGTAATTCAGGCCCTTGGTGCCCAGCACGGCGCCGCCCGCAATCGCCAGCAGCACACTGATGGTGGTGATGATCGGCGCGGCCTTGATGAAGTTGATGTTGGTGGCCTTGATCCACTGCGGCGCAGTCATGTTGGGCTTGCGCTGGGCCAGCCACTGCATGCCCCATTTGGCAAATAGCAGGTTAGAGAAGGTCGAGGCGATCACACCGATCATCAGCGTGACGGCAAAGCCCTTCACCGGGCCGCTGGAATAGTTGTAGAGCGCCAATGCCGACAGGAGGTGCGAGGCATTCACGTCCAGAATCGTGAGGGTGGAGTGTTCGTAGCCCGTGCCGATGGCGTTCTTGATGCCTTTGCCGCGCTGCAATTCTTCCTTGATGCGCTCAAAGGAAATCACGTTGCCGTCCACTGCCGCGCCGATGGTCAGCACCAATCCGGCGATACCGGGCAGGGTCAGTGTGGAACCCAGGCCGCCCAGAATGCCCAGAATCACGATGCTGGAAAACAGCAGGCCCAGCGCGCCCACCAGTCCGAACCACAGACCGTAGTAGAAGAACAGCATCACGAAGACCAGCCCGATGCCCACCACTGCGGCAATCGCGCCGCTGCGGATGGCGTCGGCCCCCAGCGTTGGCCCAATAGAGCGCTCAGCTTCGGTTTTGATCTTGATGGGCAATGCGCCCGATTTCAGCACCAGCGCCAATTGGCTGGCTTCTTCGGGCGTAAAGTTGCCGCTGATCTGCACGTCACGGAACAGGCGTTGCTGAATGGTGGCGACACTCTGAATCTGGTCGTCCAGCACCACGGCCATCAGACGCTGCACGTTTTTGCCCGTAAAGTCGCCAAAGGTCGCCGCACCTTTATCCGTGTTCTGGAAGGTCACCACCCACTGGCCCTGCTGGTCGGTGGCCGAGGATGCGTTGGCGATCACTTCGCCTGTCGCCTCTACAGGTCCCAGTTGCGCCAGCGTATAGCCGCCCGAACGGGGATTGCTGGCCTGCAAAGCGGCGTCCGGTTGAGCGCCCTGCTGCACGATGCGGAACTCCAGGCGGGCGGTGCGCTGAATGATCTCGCGGGCACGCTGCTGCACGGCGGGCGTGGCTCCGGGGATTTCCACGACCACGCGTTTGCCGCCGCTGACGGTCACGGTGGGTTCGGCCACACCCAGCGCATTGATTCGGTTCTCGATGACCGTTTTTACTCGGTCCAGGTCCTCGCGGGAGGCCGTTCCACTCTCGGGGGCCAGCTCGATTCGCAGGCCGCCCTTCAGGTCGAGCCCAAGCGTGATGAACTGATACTGGTCGTTCCAGACGCTCCAGAGGTTGTTGCGGTGGTCCCTGGGCCGCCAGATGTACAGCATGCTGCCCAGGAGGGCCAGCAGGAGAAGCTGGCCCGTCGAGCGGTTTGCGCCACTGGGCGCAGTTTTACGGGGAGTCGGACGACGGTTTCTGTTGTTTCTATTGTTGCTGTAGGTCACAGGGAAAACTCCTGAAGTGGGGTGGAGGGCGTGGGATGAGGGCTGTCGGAAAAGCACGCCCCTGGATCAG
>JAQBPF010000311.1 GCA_028287665.1 Deinococcus sp.
AGGCGACCCGCCAACGGCTGGCAGCAGTAAAGGGCGACCCCCGGGCCGACCCGCGCTGGGCGCGCTCCCTACGCTCCTTCGAGAGCCGGCTGCACTGGCACTGCCACTTCATGCAGCGCCTGGAAACCGAACCGGCCATGGAGTTTTGCAACCTCAACCGCGCTTTCGACGATCTGCGCCCGGAGTGGTCTCAAGATGCCTTTGACCGCTGGGCCGCTGGACAGACCGGCTATCCCCTTCAGGACGCCTGCATGCGGATGCTCAATGAGACCGGCTGGCTGAACTTCCGCATGCGGGCCATGACCATCTCGTTTTCCAGCCAACTGCTGTGGCTGCACTGGCGCGTTCCGGGTGAATACCTGGCCCACCACTGGCTCGACAACGAGCCGGGCATCCACTGGGCGCAGGTGCAGATGCAGAGCAGCACGGTGGGTATCAATCAGGTGCGGATCTACAACCCCACCAAACAGGCCCGGGATCAGGATCCCACAGGGGAATTCATTCGGCGCTGGGTGCCGGAACTCACGGAGGTGCCCACTGACTTTATTCACGCGCCCTGGACGTGGAGTGGAGCAGGCCGCCTGAGGTACCCGGCCCCGATCGTGGACGCCGAGCGGGCGATGCGGGCAGCCAAAGTCAGGATCATGGCGGTGCGGCACACCGAATTTTTTGAGGAGGAAGCCCGGCGGGTGTACGAGGTGCATGGCAGCCGGAAGAAGGCGGTGATGCGGGCGGAGCGGCGGGCACAGGGGCTTCCAGAGAAGGCGCTCCGACCTGCACGGCGGGTTCAACCTGTGGTGCCAATGGCTGGACAACCCACCTTGTTTGAGAGCGGTGCTGCCCCAGCCTTCCCGATCTTGCCTGCCGGTCTGCCAGAGTCCTGGCGGCAAGCCCTGGCCAGCGAGTTCGCCGCACCTTCATTTCATCAGCTCAAAGACTTTTTGATCGAGGAGCGCCGCAACCACCGGATCTATCCACCCGCCCCGGACGTGTTCAATGCCCTGCGCTGGACACCGCTGGAGGAGGTCAAGGTCTTGATCCTCGGACAAGACCCCTACCACGGAGCGGGACAAGCGCACGGCTTGTCGTTCAGCGTGAGGGCCGGGGTACGGATTCCACCCAGCCTTCAGAACATCTATCAGGAACTGCAAACGGATGTGCCGGGATTCATTCCCCCCCGGCACGGCGACCTGAGTGCTTGGGCGCAGCAGGGCGTGTTGCTGCTCAACGCGGTGCTGACGGTGCGGGCCGGTCAGCCGAACAGTCATGCCGGGATGGGCTGGGAACCTCTGACCGACGCGGTGATCCGTGCCGTGAATGCGCGCTCAGAGCGGGTGGTGTTCGTGCTGTGGGGCGCCTATGCCCGCAAGAAGGCGCGGCTGATCACTGGGCCGCAGCATAGGGTCATTCAGTCGGGGCATCCCTCACCGCTGAGTGTGGCCCACTTTGCCGGGACTCGGCCCTTCTCGCGGGTGAATGCGGCCCTGGAGGACGCAGGAATGGTGGCAATCGACTGGCAATTGCCCGCCAGTCCCTCAAGTTAACCGGACGAAGCTCCTCTACCCAGCCGCACGCCTCGGCTCTCCAGCGCCCTCAAGATCCCTCCTGCCTGCTGAGGTTCACCACACTGACCCCCAGCAGGCGCACGCCCTGCTCCACCGGCAGCTCTGAGGTCAATAAGGCCGACGCCGCGTCCGCCAAGTCTTCTGCCGTCCCCAAGGGCTGTGTCCAGGTGCGGCGGCGTGTCACGGGTCGCCAGTCCGCATACCGCAGCTTTAAAACCACTGTTCGTCCCACATACCCCCGCCGCGCCATTCGGGCGGCCACCTCCACTGCGATCCCTGGCAGTTCGGCCAGCAGCGCTTCCCGCGTCGTCAGATTCTGATCGAAAGTGCGTTCTACCCCAATGGACTGCGCCTCTCGGTGGGCCTCGACAGGCCGCTCGTCCACCCCACGTGCGAGGCCGTGCAGGCGGGGGGCCAGCTTGCCCGCCCCCAGCACCGCCTGCAACTCGGCCAAGGACCGCGAGCGCAACTGGGCACCCGTTCGGATGCCTGGCGCCTGGAGCTTGCCCGCGGTCACCAGGCCGATCCCGTAAAAGTCCTCGATCAGCAGCCGAGTGAGCAACGTGTCCACCTCTTCAGGCGCAATCACGGTCAGTCCGCTGGGCTTGTGCAGTCCGCTGGCGAGTTTGGCGAGGAACTTGTTCACCGAGACGCCCGCCGAGGAGGTCAGGCGCGTTTCGGTCAGAATCTCGGCTTGGATGGCGCGGGCGAGCTGCTCCGCGTCGGCGAGCGTGCTGCTCTGCTGCGTCACATCCAGGTAGGCCTCGTCCAGGGCAAGGGGTTCGACAAGGTCAGTGTACCGGGTGAACACCTCCTGCAGCTGGGCCGAGACGCCCCGGTAGACCTCCATGCGCTGGGGAAGCAGCACCAGATCGGGGCAACGGTTCAGGGCGACATGCACGGGCATGGCGCTGCGCACGCCGAACCGTCTGGCCACATAGTTGGCGGTCATCACCGCGCCCCTGCGGGCGGTGGCGATCACCGCCACAGGCAGCGCCGCCAGGTCAGGTTGATCGCGAATCTCGATGGAAGCGTAGAAGGCGTCCATGTCCACATGCACGATCCGCCGCGTCATGCCTCCAGTCTGCCGCATCTCCACCGGCAGCGTGCTCTTCGTCTTCCTCGTCGCGTTCTGCTCAGGCCAAAAGCGGTCTACTGAGGCATGGCCGCGCGCTCTCCTCTTGATTTCCGGCAGATTTATGTCGAGCCCCGCGCCGCCCAGCTGCCCCGGGGACAGGACATCCTGAACCGCTTCCCCGACGCCGACCGCATCGAGGTGGCCTCGCACTGGAACATTCCCGGCCTGCACGGCAATGCCGGACTGGTCAAAGACTGGCTGCGCATCAAGCGGCAGGT
>JAQBPF010000313.1 GCA_028287665.1 Deinococcus sp.
ACCGACGCCGACGTGGTGCTGATCCACGACGCCGCCCGCCCCTTTTTGCCCGCCCGCGTGATCCGCCAGGTGGCCGCCGCCGCCTGGCAGGTCGGGGCCGCCACCGCCGCCCTGCCGGTGGCCGATACGCTGGTGCAGGCCAAGGCGGAACCGGGGGAGGCGCAGTGCGGAGAGGCACAGTGGGGTACCCTGACCCCCCGTGAAGGTCTCTGGGCCGTGCAGACGCCGCAGGGCTTCCGCCGAGCCGCGCTGCTGGCCGCCCATGAATCGGCCTACAACGAGGGCCACGCCGCCACCGACGACGCCGGACTGATTGCCCGCCTGGGCCAATCGGTGGCCCTGATTCCCGGTGACGCCCGCCTGTTCAAGGTGACGACGCCGGGAGATCTGGCGCTTGCAGAGGCAGTGGCGGCGGTGTGGGACGGCAAAAGCGCTGGACAGGTAGAATAGGCCGGTATGCAGCATGTGGCGCGGCCCGGACTTCCAGAGCCTGAACCTCCGGAAGCCGGGACCCTTCAGCCTGGAACTCTGGAACACTACCAAATCCAACCCCACGCGCCCCGCCTGACCGTGGTGGACCTGTTTGCGGGCGCAGGCGGCCTGAGCCTGGGCCTGGCCTGGGCCGGGTTTCAGTCCATCGGTGCCGTGGAAGCCAATCCGGCGGCGGCCACCACCTACGACAGCAATTTCGGCGCACATATTGTCAGAGATGGCCTGCACAGACCGGTTTCTATCCAACAGGTGGACTTTACCCCCTACCGGGGCCGGGTCGATCTGCTGGCAGGCGGCCCTCCCTGTCAGGGGTTCAGTCAATTGGGCCGGGGCCTGAGCACCGACCCACGAAACCAGCTCTGGCGCGAGTACATGCGGGCGGCAGCGGAGATCCGGCCATCCGCCTTTCTCATCGAAAATGTCGCGCCTATTCTGCGGTCGGAGGAGGGGGAAGCCATCGTGACGGAGGCCCGCCGCCTGGGCTACGACGTCACGGCAGGCCTGTTGAGTGCCGAACTGTTCGGGGTTCCTCAAAAGCGCAAACGGGCATTTTTTATTGGCGTGCAGCGGGGCAACGCCAGCCTGCCCCTGCCGCAGGATCAGCCGGTCAGAACCGTTCGTTGGGCCTTACGGGGCCTGTCTCTGGCACCAGATCAACAGGGCCTGCATGTGGGCCGGAACCCGACGCCCATCAGCCAGGAGCGCTACCGGGCGGTGCCTGCAGGCGGCAACCGCTTTGACCTGATGCGCGGGCGGCCAGATCTTACGCCTGCGTGCTGGATCAACAAAAAAACTGGGGCCACAGATGTCTTTGGGCGGCTGTGGTGGGACCGGCCTTCCGTCACCATCCGCACCGAATTTTATAAGCCTGAAAAGGGCCGCTACCTTCATCCCGACGAACACCGGCCCATCACGCACCGTGAGGCGGCCCGCCTTCAAACCTTTCCCGACGATTTCAGCTTTTCAGGGTCCAGAACAGAGATCGCCGTTCAAATCGGAAACGCGGTTCCCCCGGTGCTGGCCTTTCATCTGGGCCAGCACCTGGCCGGATTGTTGGGACACACCAGCTAGAACCGCAGCGCCAAAAAATAAAAAACCCGGCGCGCCTCAGGCCCCCAAAATACGTGCCAATGCCGCGACGCTGGCGGGGCTGGCCACCCAGAAATTGCCGAACCCCTGACGCTCGATGGCGATGTGGTGAATCCGGAAGGGCGGGTCGGCCTGACCTAAAAACTGGGCTGCGGGCGGTTTCCGGCCTCCATGCTGGTCCCGGTAGCGGGGATTGGCAAAATAGACGCAGATCACGTCGTCACCAAGCCAGAAATCGGTGCGGAGCAACACGTCTGCCAGCAGGTGATAACGCACAGGCAGGCCGTATTGCGCCCGCAACTGCACCAGCAACTCCAGTTCTCGCATGGCCGAATAATAAAATTTGCCCAACCGCCACTGAAAAGCCCGCCTGAGCCGCACTTTCCGGTCAGGCGAGGACTCGGCCCAGTGCACATGCAGCAGGAGCGGGCCAATAAAAAACTCCGCAGAAGGCCCGTTGAGCCACGCCCTGAACTCCTGCCAGGTGGGAACCTGCCTTTCTTGTTCCAGGTACCAATGAAACAGGTGCTGAAAGGCAAAAGGTGTGGTCCAGTCTTCTACCTCAGGCAACTGCTCGGAGGCGGCCACCGTGCCGAGGGCATGCTCCGAGCGGGCACGCACATCGTTCAGGAGGTCACAGCTGATCTCGGCCAGATAACGGTGCTCGAAGTGCTGAACCAGCCTATGGACCGCCCCGTACCCCGGACGCTGCAACCAGCGCCTATAGGCTGTCTGGGCGGGCAGGCCTCCCCGTTCCAGCAGTTCCAGGCGGCAAGTCTCGAAGGTGGTCACGTGGCTTTACCCTAGCCACGCACGCGCCAGCCAGCAGCCACACCTCTACACCACTGGCCACCAGCGGGAGCCAACGTGGGGCAGGACAGAGCGGAACTGGCCCGCCAGACTGGGGAGGAAGACTACTTGCCCTGCTGTGCCAGACGCAAAAAATACGCGCTGCTCCTGTCGGCGGGATCCAACTGCACGGCCTGGGCATAGGCCTGGGCCGCCCCCTCAAAATTGCGGGCCTCATAGCGGGTCCGGCCCAGCCAGGCCCACGCCTTGGCGTATTTGGGGCTGAGGGTCGTGGCTCCTAAAAATCCTGCCTCGGCCCCCGTTTTGTCGCCTGCCGTGTAGCGGGCATACGCGGCACGGAAGGCCTGCACAGCTTTGAGGCCCACGGCCACGCCTTCCTGCGCCACCGAGAGGTTGTAGCGGTCTGCCGCCGTGGCCGTGGGCAGGGCCGCCGCGCCCGTGTAGGCCGCCAACGCCGCCGGTGCGTCTCCGAGTTCGAGGGCCAGTTTGCCCGACTCGCGCCACGCTTCGGCAAAGTTGGGGGCAGCGGCGGCAGCCTGCTGAAATCCGGCGAGGGCTTGAGCCTTGCGTCCCGCGTCCAGTTCCCCGTAGGCACGGCTGAAGGCGCGGGTGGCAGCAGGGCCGTAACGCCCGGCACTCTGCGAGAGGGAACGGAAATAGGTCAGGGTCTTGTCGCCCGGTTGCAGAACCAAGGCCTGGTCATACAGGGTCTGGGCCTGGGCATAGTTCCCGGCTTCCAGGGCCGTGCGGGCTGCCCAGGTGGTGCACGGCACGCTGGAGGCATCCAGTTTCAGGCAATTGGCAAAAAATGCAGCGGCCTGACTGGGCTGGTTGCGCGTGTAGGCCGCGTACCCAAGGTTGTACTGCACGGTGGCGGCGCTGGCTGTGTCTGCCGCAGCTGCCCCCGTGGGCACGGCCCGAAAGTAGGCTTCCCAGCCCAGTTCGGCCTGACGCCAGAAGCCCACCTCGGTATAGATCTGGGCCCGCAACCGCAGGTAATCCGGGTTGCCCGGTTCGGCCACCACAGCCCGTTCGGCGGCGGCTGCGGCCTGTTTCCAGAGGGCCTGATCAATGCTGGCGCTGCCCTGAGGATAGGTGGCGCGTGCTCTGGCCGCCAGGCTCTGGGCTTCGGCTGCCGCCTGCGCCGCAGTTTGGGCGGTTTGGGGCGCGGCGGATGGCGTGGAAGTGGACGGAGCAGTTTGGGCCTGGGCGCCGCTGAACAGCAGGGCAGTCAGAATCAGGGTGGTTCGGATGGGGGTCATAGGGTCTCCGTCATCGCGTCGCTGTGATGAGAATGAAGGAAGGGCAGTCCGGTCAGCACTGTTTTGGCCAACGCTGTTTTGGTCAGCCCTGTTTTGGTCAGCATAGGCAGCGCAGATGAGGCCGCACACGCTTCAGCTTCAGGCGGCCTTGGGGTTCGGGTGGGTTTGCGGTCAGGCTCGCCAGAAGTTGGGGTGATTGGTCTTCTTCCCCAATAGATGCTCCACCCCCAGGCGGACAGCCTCATCTGGACCCATACGGAGAGGAACAGGAGCGCGGTGAGCTGGTGTTCGGAGAGGGGGTTGCCTTTCCGCCCTTCCTCAGACCCCTGGCCCGTGCCACATCATCTCAAACGGCATCCAGCAGCCCCAGAAATGTCCGCAGCACCTCTGGGTCGAAGTGCGTTCCAGACCCTTCTTCTAAAATGGTGCGGGCCGTGGACCGCGGAAAAGCGGGGCGGTAGGGGCGGTCGTGGGTCAGGGCATCGAACACGTCCACCACCGCAAAGATTCGGGCCAGGAGTGGAATCTGAGTGCCCCGTAACTGGTCGGGGTAGCCTGCGCCGTCCCAACGTTCGTGGTGAGAGCGCACCACCGTCAAGGCTCCTGCCGGAAAGGCGGGCAGGCGGCAGGCCAACGCCTCGCCCATCAGGGTATGGGTACAGATCAGGGCCCGTTCGTCAGGCGTCAGCGGGCCCGGCTTGAGCAGCACGCCATCAGGAACGCTCAGTTTGCCCAGGTCGTGCAGATACGCGCCCTGACGAAGCGCGTCCTGATCGGCAGCACTCAGATTCAGGGCTGCGCCCAGGCGTTCGGCCAGCGCGACAGCCCGCTCCGTGTGCCCCTGCGTCTCAAAGTCGCGGGCCTCCAGAGCCATCCCCAGGGCCAGCATCGCCCCCTCGCGGGATTCGGCGGCGCGGCGTTCCTGGTGGGCACGCTCCAGCGCCAGCGTTCCGGCATTGGCAAAGGCGGCCAGCAGCGCCCGGTCCTGGGCGGTAAATCCCGGCGAGATTCGCCCCAGCGTCAGCACGCCCAGCACCTGCCGGTCCTGGGTCAGCAGCGGCGCATACATCACGTCCTGATCGGGGGCGTTGCCTACCCTGACCGCGTGGGCAGGCAACTCGTGGGCAGGAATGTGCAGCACGGCCCGGCCCAGGTACTCGGCGTTTCCTCCCGTGGCCAGTTCGGCCTGCTCTATGGCCTGCCAGGACAGCCCCTCACCGCGCCGCAACACCCACCCCAGCGCCGTTGCACCCGGATCGGTGAACTGCTCTCTGGAGACGGTGGTGATGGTCAGCGTATCGGCCTGAGGATCGAAGCGCAGAAAGTAGGCATAGCGGGCGGCCATCAGCTCGACCACACCCAGCGTCAGCGCTTCCTCGACCTGAGGCGGCGTGCGGGCCACCAGCAGGGCCGCGTTGAGGTCCAGCAGCGCCCTCAGGGCCGCATGTTCAGTGGCTGCGCCTGATGGGGTATCAAGCGGATGCTCTGGGAGAGGCTGACCCGCAGAAGGTTCGGACATCACTGGGAACCACCTCCGCCGGAACAGCACCAGCAGAACGCCGTTGACCCCAGCTGCCGACACATGAGGTCGGGCAAAACAGGCCACTGCATAATCATGAGCTTGGCAGAAATGATGCAGAAACAGTGCAAGAAATTCGTTGCACTGGACGGATTACCCCCCAATTGGCAACTGTCTGTCCAGTCATGGTGGCCAAACTGTGCTTCTGAACCGGCCACCCCCAGCGAATCAGTCCTGGGGCAAGATGGCCTGCGCTGCGGCATCGGCCAGAGCGTCCAGCGTGGCCTCCTGCGCCACCGTGACGTGCAGAAATCCGGCGGCACGGGCGGCGTCGGCGGTCTGCGGTCCCATGACCGCCACCTTGAAGTCGGTGCCTGCCACCTGGGCCAGAAACCGCGCCGCGCTGCCCGACGCCAGCGTGACCACATCAGCCCGCAGGAAGGCCTGCTGCGCCTTCGGGGTCAAGGGGGCGGGTTCGGTGCGGTACAGCTCGGCCCGCGTGTAGGTCAGGCCGCGTGCTTCCAGGGCGTGCTGCAAATCGGCTTCGGCCAACTGGGAGGTGAGATGCAGGGCCGTTTCTCCGGCCAGGGTCGGCAATTCTGCGCCCAGGTGCCGCGCCCCCGGCGTAGACGGCACGAAATCGGCCCGGATGCCGCGCAGGGCCAGCGCCCGCGCCGTGCTGGGGCCGACTGCCGCCACGCGCACGCCCGACAGGTGCCGTCCATCCAGCCCCAACCGTTCCAGGTGGTCAAACAGCGCCGACACCGCCTGGTTGCTGGTCAGCAGCAGCCACGACACACCCGACAGGTCGCGCAGTTGGGCGTGCAGACTCGGTTCGTCGGCAGTCTCGGCAAAGCGGATCAGCGGCACTTCCAGCACGCTGGCCCCGCGTGCCCGCAACACGCCGCTGAGGGCGCTGGCCCCTTCCCGCGTGCGCGTGACCACGACCTGCCGCCCGGCCAACGGGCGCTTTGAATGTTCGGTTTCGGCGGGCGGCGTGAACCAGTTCAGGCTGTCCCGCAGGCGCACCACTTCGCCCACCACCGTCACGGCGGGCGCTTCCAGTCCGGCGGCCTTCACTTCGGCGGCTATGGTAGCCAGCGTGCCCACCGCCACCCGTTGCCGCGATGTGGTTCCCCACTGCACGGTGGCGGCGGGCGTCTCTGGCGGGCGGCCTGCAGCGATCAGGTCGGCAGCAATCTGATCCAGATTCCGCACGCCCATCAGCAGCACCAGCGTATCGGCCCCTGAGAGCGTGGCGTAG
>JAQBPF010000340.1 GCA_028287665.1 Deinococcus sp.
TTGTTGGCCCGCAGGGTATCGCGGCGGTGAATCAGGGTGACCTCATCGGCAAACTTGGTCAGAAACAGACCCTCTTCTACGGCGGCGTCGCCGCCACCCACCACGACAACCTTTTTGCCCCGGTCAAAGAAACCGTCGCAGGTGGCGCAGGTGCTGACGCCCCGGCCCCAGTAGGCTTCCTCACCGGGCACATTCAGGCGCGTGGGGTTGGCTCCGGTGCTCAGGATCACGCTTTTGGCGCGGTAGGTGCCGCTGTAGCCGCGCACCGTAAACAGATAGGGATGGTGCTGAGGCGTGGATTCGATAGATTCCACCTCGTCCATTTCAATGCGTGCGCCAAACTTCTCTGCCTGCTTCACCATGCGCTCGGCCAGTTCCATGCCAGGAATCGGGTCGGGGAAACCGGGGTAGTTTTCGACTTCCTCGGTCTGGGCAATTTGGCCGCCCGGCAGGCCCTTTTCCAGAATGAGGGTCGACAGGTTGGCGCGGCCCGTGTAGATAGCGGCGGTCAATCCGGCGGGGCCGCCCCCCACGATCACCACGTCAAGGTCTTGGATAGGGTTCGGGGCACTGGTCATGGCCTGAGCGTACCACCAGTCACGTTTGAAGATGGTCAGCATCGCACAGTTTACTTTTCAAAGCGGTTTGCGTTTTGTTCATTTACCTCGGCACTCATTCTGGCCGTTTCAGACCTAAAAAAAGCCCCCGCCGAAGCAGGAGCTTTTCCAAGTTGGTTGGGGCGTATGGATTCGAACCATAATTGACGGTGTCAGAGACCGGAGTCCTGCCGTTAGACGACGCCCCACCAGTGGCCCACGGGCCCAAACCTTTGCCCTGCATGAACGCGGCGCGTCATACACGAGCGTTAGGGAGTATAAGGGGCCAGACGGCGAGCGTCAACACCCACCGCCTCAATGCCGGGGCAATCTTGGGTCAGACCAGAATCAGGATGGTGCGGCGAGCGAACTCTGCCAAAAGGCTAAACGTTGAATGGACTGCGTTCAGACGCGGCTCAGACCGTGTAGACACGCGCAAAATTCGGTTGCTGTACCCCCCCCACTCTGATACACTGAGGTGTTGCCGCGCCGACGCGCAGGTATCAGGATTGTGGCGACGGCATGTCAAGTGCCGCCGCTCAGGAGGACAGGAGTTCATGGAAGACAACACCCAGACCCCCGCCCATCAGGACGGGACTCAGCCCACGACGGGCACCGAAGCGATGGACACTGCAACGACGGATACGGCCACTGTGAATGAGGCTGCGCCTGCTGCCGAAGTGGTCGCCGCACCCGCCGAAACGCCCGCCGCACCCGCTCCCAGCGAGGAACGCGAATACCCCGCCATGACCATGGAGGACATCCTCGCCAGTGAGGCGCAGGAACCCCAGAGTGTCTCGCGTGGCGATATCGTGGACGGCACCATCGTGTTCATCGGTCAGGACGGCATTGCCGTAGACATCGGCGCGAAGGTTGAAGGCGTCATTCCCCTCAACCAGATCGGCGAAGAGCCCGTGACCCTCGAGCAAGCGCAGGAGCTGTACAAGTCCGGCGACAAGATCGAGGCCTACGTGGTTCGCGTAGACCTGCCCAACAGCCAGATCGTGCTGAGCAAAAAGCGCGCCGATCAGGACAAGGGCTGGCGCGTGCTGGAAAAGATGGAAGCCGAGAACGAAGCCTTTGAAGTCGACGTGCTTGAGAAAGTACGCGGCGGCTTGGTCGCGCAGGTGGAAGGCATTCGTGCGTTCCTGCCCGCCTCGCAGGTGGACACCCGCCGCGTCAACGACCTGGACCCCTTCGTCGGCCACCCGCTCATGGTCAAGCTGATCGAGCTGAACCGCAAGCGCAACCGCGTGATCATCAGCCACCGCGCCATCATGGAAGCCCAGAAGGCCAAAGCCCGTGAAGCCACGGTCGGCCAGCTGGAAGCCGGAGCGCAGTTCGAGGGCGAAGTCGTCGAGATCACCGATTTCGGTGTGTTCGTCAACCTCGGCGGCATCGATGGTCTGGTTCACCGCAGCGAACTGACCTACGGGCGTTTCAACCACCCCCGTGACGTGGTCAAGGTCGGCGACAAGGTTCAGGTTCAGGTCATTGACGTGGACGAGGGCCGTGAGCGGATCAACCTGAGCATGAAGGCCCTGACGCAAGACCCCTGGGAAGGTGCCGTAGACCGCTACAGCATCGGCCAGAAGGTCAAGGGCAAGGTCACCAACCTGACCAACTTCGGCGCGTTCATCGAGCTGGAATCGGGCCTTGAGGGTCTGGTTCACGTCAGCGAAATGAGCTGGACCAAGCGCGTGCGTCATCCCAATGAAGTCATGAAGGAAGGCGACGAGGTCGAAGCCGTCATCTTGCGGATTGATCCCAAGGACCGCCGCATCAGCCTCGGGATTCGTCAGACCACGGATGATCCCTGGAGTGCGCTCCCCGACCGCTACCCACCCGGTACGCAGGTCAAGGGCAAGATCACCGGCATGACCGATTTCGGCGTGTTCATGGAGATTGAGGAAGGCATCGAGGGCCTGATTCACATCAGCGAACTCGACACCGCCCGCGTCAACAACCCCGCCGACCTGTTCAAGAAGGGCGACGAGATTGAAGCCGTGATCCTGAACATCGACCCCGTGGAGCAGCGTGCGAGCCTCAGCCGTCGCCGCTTCCTCGGTGGCGGCGCGCCCCCACGCGACTACGTCAGCCAGGGCGGTGGCGCTCGCAGCGACCGCTTCGGTGCAGGCCCCGGCGGCGCTCCCAGCCGTGGTGGTCAGGGCGGCGGCGCAGGTGGACGCGGTGGCCGTCGTGGCGACAGCGATTACGCTTTCAACGCGAAGGACGCCTCTCAGGGCGGCAAGATCAGCACCAAGCTCGGTGACGTTTACGCCGACTTGTTTGCCCAGTTCGGCCTGAGCAACGACAAGAAAGACGACGCCCAGCCCGCCGCGACTCCCGAAGCCGCAGCCCCCGAAGCCGATACTCAGAAGAGCGAGTAAACGTTAAGAGGGTGAGGTAGAACTCAGTTCTAGCTCGTCGCAAAACAAAGCAGGCCCGGTCTGGAGAAATCCACCGGGCCTGTTTTGTGGTGAGGGTGAGAAGATTGGGAGGGCAATCACTGCGCTCACTCATCCCCTCTTCGCCTCCCAAGCAAGGGGGGAGGGGCAAAAACACGGTGTTCTTGGGCAATGATCGATAGCAGTTGAAAACTCTCGACATCATTGATAGGCAGGGTTCATTAAAATCCAGAAAAGCGCGGCCCATCCTTCATCCGGTGGGCCGCGCTTTCAGGGTGATTCTCAACGATCAGAGATTCGGATTTGCCTTCTCGGTTTCGGTAATCACGCTTCCCTGCGCTTTGGCTTCGACCTTGCTTTCGGGCGCGGGAACCTGGCCGGGGTGAGACTTGATGAAGCTGGCGACACCGCCAGTGCTGACTGGAGTCACGCTGCTGGTGGGCACAGCGCTGGTGCGGGTGGCTGGAGCCGGAGTCCGGAGCAGAGGCGTAACGCGCTCGGCTTTGGGCTCAGCCGAATCCGACTTGCCCTGGTCTGACTTGCCCAGCCCCAGTTTGCCCAGTGCCGCTTTCAGCGCGTCGGCGGGAGAGTCGGCGTGGCCTGCCTCGGTTTTGGGTGCGTCCGGCCTGGCGGCTGGCTTGCTCACGGGCTGACCGGCCTTGTCCAGCATCGAATTCGCCAGCTCTTCAAGGCGAGGATTGATCACCTTGTCGGTCAGCGTCTTGACGGCCAGAGTGCCCAGCGTGGCCACCAGAGCGCCGCCAATTCCGCCTCCGCCCTTCTGACCCTTCTGGACCTTCATCAGGGCTTTCTGGTGCTTCTCAGGGCTGGCAGCGTCTACATATATCTTCTTGCTGCGCCGGAATTGGCGGCCAACCACCATGCCCAGCACCGCGCCCACCGCCGACGCGCCGCCCAACATCTTCAGCGGCTCTTTTTGCAGATTGACCTGAAGGCTGGCCTGCTCGGTCAGGGCATCGATACTGGCTTTCAGGCGGGCGCGGTTTTCATCCCGCTCGCTGAGGGGACGCTGGAATTCAAAAGAAGAGTCGTCGGCCATGCTCAGTTCTCCTTTTTGTTCATGTCGTCGCGGTAGGTCGGGGTGGTGCTGACCGTAATTCCGGGGGCGTCTTTGAGAACCACCGGATTTTGCAGGTTGGGATCATGGTCATGTCCGCCGTGCCCGTGGCCCCCGTGAGAGCTGTGATCCGAGTTGCCGTGACCGCTGCTGTCATCGTGGGTATCGCTGCCGTCGATCTTTTTGTTCAGCCCGCTGCCGTACACCTGCGCTTCTCCGTCGGGCTTGCTCTCAAACACGGGCAGGGTCGTGGTCCCGCCCTCTACACGCACGGTGGCGCGGCCTTCACCTTCGGCCACCACACGGGTTTCTCCGGCGGTGTGCAGGTCGGGGTCACGGGTCATATCGACGCCGCCTGTGGTATTGCTGCGGCCCGGTTCGGATTTGGGGGTGCTGTGCGTCTGTGTGGCCGCAGGCGTCTGAATGCTCTGACCGCCGGGCGTAGAGGTGGCGGGCTTGGAACCGGTGTCGGCCACCTTATAACCGCTCCCAGTCGAGCCGCTGGTCTGCGTCACGGGCGCTCCGGTGATCTGCGCTTCTTTCTTCTGCCCTTCTTTCAGCGCCTTCTGTTCGGCCTGATAGCGGGCTTCCAACATCTCGTCTTCGCTCATGGGACCGCTGCGGCGGCTGGGACCGTCATCATCGGTCTTGACCTCTGCGCCCAACCGTTTGATTCCCAGAAAGATCAGGGCACCCGTGAGGGCAAAGCTGAACAGCGCGATCAGCAGGGCCGCCGACCACCAGCCGAGGCCCAGGCGCACGAGGCCGAAATAGACGGCCAGAATCAGGAAGACCAGACCCAGAATAAGCGGCCCAGACGAGGCCAACAGCAAGACCACGCCGATGCCTTTGGCTTTGGCAACGTCCCCGACCCGGCGGGCCACGCCGCTGATTTCCGACTTCACGAGGGTTACGGCTGCATCGAACACGTCGACGATTGCGCCCCCCATACTCTTGCGTTCTTCCATACTTCCTCCGGGAATGCGGCCCCCCCTTACCGGTGCATACGGTAGCGGGGCATACGGGCCTGTCGGGAACAGCATACTGAAAGGTATGAGTCTGCCGC
>JAQBPF010000366.1 GCA_028287665.1 Deinococcus sp.
CATCCGGGATCGCCACGGACGCCATCAGCCCGCCGAGCAGGTACGGCCAAGCCAGCGGCGAGGTGTTCCCGCAGTTCAGGCCCGCCATGATTGAGGTGTGCGGGCCAGACACCGCTGTCAACTCCCCCGCCTCAAGAGATTGCAGCACACAAGCGGCATGGTGGGGTTCCACACCGACCACGCGAGTCTTGTGTCCAGGGGCACGGTAATGCTGTATCACGGCCATGGCCAACGAGCCGACGCCCATCTGAGCCGCCACCACGTCCGGCTGCTGTTCCCCCAGCGCCCCGAGTTGCCGGTCGATCTCCTGAAAAATGGTGCCGTAGCCCTCGACCACCCAGTGTGGCACGCGGGTATAGCCGTCCCAGGCCGTGTCGCTGATGACCAGATGCCGGTCTCCCGCGAGTCGGGCGGCGGCCGCGACGGCCTGGTCGTAGGTGCCGTGCACCACCTCCACCTGCGCTCCCTCCAGTTCAATGGCCTGAATGCGGGCGGGCACCATGTCTTCCGGCACCAGAATGTAAGCGTCCAGCCCCAGCCAGCGGGCGGTGCGGGCCACAGCGCGTCCATGGTTGCCGTCTGTGGCCGCGACCAGGGTCAGGGGCCGCCGGGCCAGGAGCTGCGTGGCGAGTTCGTCCAGAGTCGTCCAGGAGCTGAACGGGCCGTAGAGCGTTTCCAGTTCACGGTAGACCGCCCAGGACGCCCCCAGGATCTTGTAGGCCGGGAGGCCCAGCCGGTTCGCTTCATCCTTGACCCACACCTCCTGAACGCCCAGAGCTGCGGCGAGCTGTGGAGCACGGACGAGCGGCGTGGGAGCGTAGCCAGGCAGGCGCTGATGAAAAGTCAGCAGCCGACGGTTGGGCACAGGAGAGACAGTCATGGGCGGTCCGGACCTGAAGTAGGAGCGTGAAGGATTGGACGTCATCTGGATCTCCTGGACAGGTCAGGCGCAGAACGCGTGGAGGGTGGCGGTGAGGGTCTGGCGGCACTGGTCCACCGAGGCGAGATCGACCCACTCCTCGGTGGCGTGCGCTCCACCTCCACAGGGACCGAAGACGACCGTGGGAATGCCTGCGGCGGCCAGCAGGGCCGAGTCCATCCAGAAACTCTGCCCGATGACCGCAGGCGCTTGCCCCAGCACCTGCGCCGCAGCCTGCCGGAGCGTCTGAACGATGGGGGCATCCTGTTCTATGCCGAAGGGATCACGGGCCAGCGTCAGGCGGTGCTCCGCCCGAAAGTCCGAATCGGTGGCGAGGTCGCTCAGGCAGACCTCTATCTCACGGGTCACCTGCTGGGGCGTTTCTCCCGGAAGGGTGCGGCGCTCCACCAGCAGCGTGCAGCGGTGGGGGTAACTGGAAAGTTCCTGGCCACCGGAGATCAGGGAGGCATGCAGGCTGGCGTGCCCCAGCAGAGGATGGGCTTCGCGGGTGCTGAGGGTCCGTTCCAGGGTCTCGAGCCGTCCCAACACGCGGCCCATATGGGCGATGGCGTCTATGCCGAGGTCAGGGCGGGAGCCGTGCGCCGCGCGGCCATGGGTGGTGATTTCGTGCCAGGTAAAGCCCTTGTGGGCGGTGGACACGCAGAGTTCGGTGGGTTCGGTCACGATGGCGGCGTCTGCCGTAACGCGCTTCAAGACCGACTGCATCCCAAGACTGGCGTGTTCCTCGTCGGCCACGGCGGTCAGAATGACGTCGCCCCGGAGCCGCGCCTGTTTGGCCTCCAGCAGGGCCAGCAGACAGGCCGCCAGACCGCCTTTCATGTCGTAAGCGCCGCGCCCGAACAGGCGACCGTCACGAACCACGGGCTCAAATGGGGCGACCATCCCTTCCGTGCCCACCGTATCGAGGTGGGCATTGAGCATCAGGGAGCGCCCCCCCCCCGTGCCCTTCACGGTGGCAATGACGCTGAGACGGCCTGGCGCGGCTTCATCCAGCTCGGCGGCAATGCCCTGGGCCGTGAGCCAATCGACCAGAAAATGAGCGATGCGGGCTTCCCCGGCCCCGCCAGGAACAAGGGACGGGTTGGTGGAATCCAGGCGGACGAGGGCCGCCAGCAGGTCAGTCAACATCGTGGTCACAGTAATATATTACATATCAAGTACAGTGAGAGGTGAAGATGCCCATTCCCCTGACAGTTGCCCGGCGGCCCCGCTCTCTGGCGCGTGAGGACGTGTACACGCACCTCAGCACCTGGATCATCGACGGCACCCTTCAGCCCGAAGAGCCGCTGCGAGACCTCGACATCGCCCAACGCCTGGGAGTCAGCCGCACGCCGGTCAGGGAAGCGCTGCGCCGCCTGGAAGACGAAGGACTGGTGGAAACCGCCCTCAACCGCTGGACGCGGGTGGCCCGGCTGCACACCGCTCAGGCCGCCGAGCTTTACCCGGTGGTCGAGGCGCTGGAAGTGCTGGCGCTGCAACTGGCGGCACCTGCCATCACGGAGCAGGAGGTGACGCACCTCCACGACCTGAACACCGCTCTGGCGACGGCGCTTCAGCAGCGGAATGCCGGTGCAGCCGTGGAGGCCGATACGGCGCTGCATAGGCTCTGGATCTCGAAATCGGGCAACAGCGAGTTGCAGCAGACTTTGCACGCTTTGAAACGCAAGTTGCGGCGCATCGAACTGGCGTATTTCAATGCGGCCAATGCAGGGCAGGCCTCGTTGGATGAACATGCAGCGCTGATCGCTGCGTTACAGGCGGGCGATACCCAGACGGCTGTCCGGGCACTTCAGCACAACTGGCAGGCCAGCTTGAGCCGACTTCAGAGCACCGGGTCCTCCTGAGAATTGGCGTGCCTCTGAATCCTGAGTGCCCGACCACCGCCCCAGTCGATCTGCGGCTGAAGGAGAACTGACAGCGGACCCGGCGGCGGGAGATCGCAGACAGGGAATGGGGAACGTTCGCCGTTGTAGACCCCGTCCATGAAGAGGCAAGTGTTGTGCGCCGCCGAAGTCGAGCGACAGGAGAGGGGGGCGGCCTGACCCCCCCCTTAAGGTCTTGTCAGGCTATTCAGGGGAGCGTTGTCGTCGGGCTCGCCCTTTCTGCCGCTGGCCGGAAGGAGATCAGGCTCTTGGAAACGAATGGTC
>JAQBPF010000369.1 GCA_028287665.1 Deinococcus sp.
CGACCTGCCAGGCGGCGGCGGCCACCTGGCGGATCACGCGGGCGGGCAAAAAGGGGCGGGCGGCGTCGTGGATCAGCACCACGTCGGCGTCGGTGGCCTGGAGGAGCGCCAGCACGCTGGCCTGGCGGGTGTTGCCGCCCGTTATGGCCCGCACCTCTAGGCCGTCTGGGAGAGACAACCCGGCGGGCAGGGCCACCAGAACTTCATCTACATACGGCAGAAGGCAGGCCACGCTGCGGGCCAGCAGACTCAGGCCGCCGACTTCTACAACGGCCTTTGGCCCCTGCCCCAGCCGTGTGCCCGACCCCGCCGCCGGAATCAGGGCGGCTGTTTTGGGCTTTCGCTCTGGCCCGGTCACTCTTTCCACCGCTTAAAGCCCGGTACATCCAGCCGGAACTGGTCCAGCACGCGGGCGGTCACGAAATGCAGCAACTCTTCCACGCTTTCCGGCGCGTGATAGAAGCCGGGGCTGGCGGTCATCACCGTGGCTCCGGCGTCGTGCACGGCCAGCAGATTTTGCAGCATGGGGCGCGGCAGGGGGTCCTCACGTACCACCAGCACCAGTGGGCGGCGTTCCTTGAGGGTCACGTGGGCCGCCCGCGACACCAGATTGTCGGCGAATCCGTGCGCCACTTTGGCCAGCGTTCCCGCGCTGCACGGCACGATCAGCATGCCGTCGGTGCGGTAACTGCCGCTGGCAACGCTGGCTGCCAGGTCGCGGTCTTCATGCACATGGGTCGCCAGGGCAGTCAGGTCGGGCAGTTGCGGCCCGCCCTCGGCACTCATGACCCGTTTTGCGCCGCTGGACACCACCAGATGCGTTTCTACACCCAGTTCGTTCAGGGCACGCAACACGCCCACCGCATACGGAATGCCGCTGCCCCCACTGACCCCCACGACTAAGCGCATTCGGTCAGGCTAGCAGGCAGGTGCCGGGTCATACGGCTTGCCCCCATTGCCCTCTCGCCAGAACAGGGCCGACCAGAACAGGGCCGATGGGGTCTCCAGCGCCCGAACGCCGGATTTTTCTTGCTGTCTTGGTTAAATTTCATTCCATCGGAATAGCCTGTGGGCATGACGGCAAGCGGCACAGCAGATAACCGGGCAGACGAACTGATCGGCGCGTACTGGCAGGGCGCACACCTGCAAGACCCCATGTTTTTGGAGCAGATGCGGGCCATAAACCCGGTGCTGCTGTCGGCCACACACGGGCTGGCCGTGCTGACCGGACACGCCGAGATTACGGCGGTGCTGCGCCATCCCGACGTCCGCACCATTAAGTTTGGCGGCGGCGAGGAGTTCAGCCACACCGCCAGTTACGCCGTCATGAATCCCATGATGCTGTTTCATGACGGCGGCAGCCACACGCGCCTGCGGTCGCTGGCCCAGCGGGCTTTTACGCCGCGGGTGCTGGAAGAAAGCCGTGAATTTATTGCCGCTCTGACCGACGATCTGCTGACTGGAGCGGCTGCCGCCAGCCGGACGGCTGAGGGCGTAGACATCGTGCAGGCCATCGCCTACCCCTTGCCCGTCACGGTGATCGTGCGGATGCTGGGCCTCACGGGCACGGACGCCGAACGTTTCCGGTCGTGGTCGGAAAGCGTGGCCGACCTGCTGGGCGGTGTAAATCTGCCCCCCGAGCGCTGGGCACAGATCGAGGCCGATGCCCAGCAGATGCGTGAGTATTTCCGGACGCTGGCCGATGACCTGCGGGCCGATCCTCAGCCGGGGCTGCTCAGTGCGCTGGCCGCCGCCGAAGCCGAGGGAGGAGGGGGACGCCTGAGCAGCGCCGAATTGCTGGCCAACGCCGTGCTGTTGTTGGTCGCGGGCCACGAAACCACCAGCAACCTCATCGCCGGGAGTGTTCACGCCCTGGCCCAACACCCAGAGCAGCGGGCGTGGCTGGCCGCCGATCCCGCAGGCCGCGCCGCCAACGCCACCGAAGAACTCCTGCGCTTCCTGTCGCCGGTGCGGGGCAGTGGCCGCCTGACCACCGCGCCCCTCACGCTGGGCGACGTGACCTTGCCTGCCGGAATGCACCTGAGCCTCAGCTACGCCAGTGACAACCGCGATCCCCGGATGTACGCCGGTCCACACACGCTGGACCTCAGCCGGGCCAATGCCCGCACCCACCTGGCCTTTGCAGGCGGCCCGCATTACTGCCTCGGCGCAACGCTGGCGCGGCTGGAATCCACCACCTTCCTGACGCGCCTGCTGACCCGTTTCCCCGACTACAGCGTGCCCGAACAGACTGTTGCCTACCGACCCAATTACGCGTTGCAGGGTCTGGAGCGGTTGCGAGTGACGTTCTGAGGTCTGGCGATCTCAGGGTTTAGAAGCACACAGAAGTGAGGCGCGGTCTGATATGACCGCGCCTCACTCAAGCTGCTGTTTGCGTTGGGTTACTTTTTGTTGGCGGCAGCGATGGCAGCGGCGGGGTTAACCAGGCCATAGCCGAAGAAGTTGTCGCGGCCATTGGCGCCCAGATCGGTGGCCGTCGCGTTCAGCAGGCTGCGAAGCTCGGCGTTGCTGAGGTTGGGCTTGGCGCTCCACACCAGCGCCGCTGCGCCAGCAACGTGGGGGGTGGCCATGCTGGTGCCGTTGTAGTACTCGTAATCGGCGGCATAGACCGAGACGCTGCCCAGCACGGGCGAGGCGGTCTGCACGGCGGCCAGGGTAGCCAGACCATCGGCCATAGGAATCCCCACGACCGGAATGCTCATGTCGCTGCCCAGAGTGATGCTGTTCAGAGGGCCTGCCACGTTGTTGTACAGGATGACGGCAACAGCGCCGTTGGCCACTGCATTCGAGGCTTTTTCGCCGAAGGTACAGCCGCCACGCGAGATCAGGGCAATCTTGCCTGCCAGCGCTGCGTTGACCGCCGTGCCGCCTGTTCCGCAGAACTGGTTGCCCGTGCCGCCTGCCTCGACGATGGCCGTTCCGGTGACGGTCAGTTTGGCGGCGCCCTCAACTGGGTCGACACTCTGGTAGGCAGGCACGCCTGCGGCGCTGGCTTTGGCGGCCAATCCCTGGCCCAGGGGCACGGAAGAGAGGACTGCAACGCCCGGCGCCACGAGTTCCTGCTGAGAGTTGTAGTTGGAAAAGCCCGCGAGGTTGCCGAGGTTGTCCACGGCCCCGACTTTCACGACGCTGGGGTAGTCGGAAGGATAGTGGGGCAGTTTGTTGCCGTCGTTACCAGCGGCGGCTACCGTCAATGCTCCGGCATCATAAGCAGCCTGGAAGGCCCGTTTTTCAGTCTTGCTGCCTTCGCTCGAACCCAGTGAAAGGCTGACCACGACGCGCTTTTCGGTGCCGCCCTTGTTCTGGCTGCTCAGTTGGGCCACGCACCACTGCACGCCCGCGACCACGCCCTCGTCACTGCCGGTGCCATCGTCGCCCAGCACACGGGCCACGTACAGATTCACGCCCGGAGACACGCCGCCCACACCGTTGGGGTCCATGCCGCTGGGTTGGCCCGCCGCGCCCGTTCCTGCACCGTATTGAGCGAAAATGGTCCCTGAAACGTGGGTGCCGTGATGATCGACATCATTGAGAAGGGTCGCCGAATCGCGTCCATCGCCCATAAAGTTCTTGTAACCGGCCAGCTTGCCTGCGAATTCGGGGTGATTGGCATCGATGCCCGTGTCGCCCACACAGACCGCGATGCCTGTCCCTGTGCGGCCCGCAGCGTGCAGGGCAGGAACTTCAAGGGCCACGTCGCCGTAGGTAAACTCGCCCTGAGGCTGCCAGTTCACGCCCAGATTGCCCAGCGCACCACCGGGTTTACCCAGGGTATCGCCGTCGCCGACCACGTAGTTGTCCGCTCGCCTCGGCACGGTGGCCTCGACATATTCCACGCTGGGGTCTGCGGCCAACTTGGTCGCCTGGGCACTGGTCAGGCTGGCAGAGGCCGCCTCAATCGTTGCAAAGGTTCGGCGCAGTTGTCCCCCTACCTTCCCACTGGCCGCTGCATTGACGCCCTGACCGGGCTTGAACCCGACCATGTATGTTTTCTTGGCCCCGGCGCTTGGCGTGGCCTGGGCCTTCAGGTTGCTCTGGGCAGCAAGATCGGTCTGGGTCGGCTGCTGACCACAGGCCGCCAGAGTAAGAGACAGGGCAATCAGAGCAAGAGTCCGGGTACGCAACATAAATTCCTCCAGAGGGTCAACTGCTTCAGGCCCTCGCATTAAGACGGCGTGGATCTGACTTCATAGTCGGAAAGCTGTAGATGAACCCGGCAAATATAGAGTGATGTCAAGCCATTCAGATGAGAGACGACATGAGCAACATTAAACTGATTAAAAAGTGTTCTCAGAAAGTGGTGAGTGTGAGGCTTTGCGCGAGCCTAAGTCAAACCGGGCCCGCGTGAATCTATCGGCGTCCCTGCCCTTCTGCTCTCCACAAGTAAGCCAGAGCAACGTATCGAAGCGCCTCACCAAAGTTCACAGATGATTGGTCACGCAACATGAATCTGCTGCTCTGCACCCAGGGCAAGCGTTGGTGGCCCCAAAGCAAAACCCCCGCGCTGGGCGGGGATTTTCCTTGGAGCCAGTGATCCGGGTCGAACGGACGACCTACTGATTACGAATCAGTTGCTCTACCACTGAGCTACACTGGCCCGCTCTCTTCTTGTCCAACTGAACTGCTCAGGTGAAGCCTTGGTGGCAAAGGCCGGATTTGAACCGGCGACCCAACGATTTTCAGTCGTTTGCTCTACCAGCTGAGCTACTTTGCCGAAAGTTCCCCAGAAGGGGAAAGGTGGCGGTCCGGACGGGATTTGAACCCGCGACCTTCTGCGTGACAGGCAGATATGCTAACCGCTACACTACCGGACCTTGCCATAAACTGTGCGCTGTCTTCATGCTTCCAGAGGAGGCCTGAAAAGCAGCGGGGTTAAGGATAGCCGTGCCCCTGCGCCTTGTCAACCGGACTGTGGTTTGCTCCTCAAAAAAGTGGGTGGGTGAGGGCTAAAACGGGACAGCCCGGACGCTCTGCACCGGGGTCCGGGCCTCGGTATCCAGCATCAATTCCAGGTATTCGCGGCTTTGCAGGGCGTCGATCATGGCGAAGTCGGGGCGATTTCCCCCTTCTGCATGGATGTAAATGCCTTTTTCCAGTTGGGTATGACCATAGACGCCAAACGACAGACCCGCCATCTGCACATATTCTGGCGTCTCCCGGAACCACCGTTTGGTGGAGTGGTCGGCATAAAAGAGGTCGTCGTAATACATATGTGCGGGCATGGGGCTGACATGGGCGAACTGCACGCCGCCCACCCTCACCTCACGCGGAAAGCTTTGCATCCAGAGGCTGAGGTGAGGCGGCAGGTGGATGCCCCCGTGTGCCGGGTCGAATTCGACGTGCACCATGCCACCTGTGGTCCCCAGTACATAGGAGGTATTCAGTACGGCGTCGTCATGGTTGCCCAGAATGATATGCACGGCGTGTGGCGCGGCCTCCTGGTAGGTTTTAAGGCGCTCCAACTGCTTGACCTGTTGGCGGGCGGCCAGGAACAGATGGTCCGGGTCGCGGGGGTCAAACTCCAGCAAGCCCGTCAGGCGGGAATATTCGTGCAGATTTTTGGGATGAACCAAGTCGCCTATCAGAACCACCTGGTAGAGCCCCGCCCGAACCGGCAGGCTGGGCAGACCATCCATTCCCACACAGCTGGCTGCCCGGAGTGCCCCCCACAGGCCGTCCCAGTCGGCGTGAACGTCTCCTATGGCAATGAACTTCTGCACGCGTTTCGCCTCCTGTTGGCTGGTCCTTGCTGCCCCTAGTCTGCCCTAAAGCAGAGCCCGCCGCCGAGTAAATACGGCGTTACCCCTTCAGAATCCCCTGAAGTTCCTTATAAATGGCCCGGCTTTCATCCACGGTTTCTCCGTAGCCGCGCAGCACCACCCGCGCCGCCGCGCCGCCCTTGCCTGCGGCCTTCAGTTGCTCCATCAGGTCTTCAATGTGCCGCCGGGCCTTTTCCATCTGAGGGTCGCGGGGCGGTTCGGGCGGCAGCGGAATGGTTCCGGTCATGGTCACGGCGTCGCTGCCCTCGTCTACGTCCAGATCAGAGGTGTTGGCCCCGTCTTCGGCGTCGTATTCCACCCACTGCCCCTCGCTGCTGCTGCCCACCCCAAACAACCGGGCAGCGTCGGCCAGGGCAGCCAGCTTGGCATCGGCCAGCGAGTGCGCCTGCGCCAGGCCCTCGCGCTGCACCCCCAGTACGGTCAGGCGGGCACGTACCACGGGCGGCGTCATGCAGTCGCAGCCCCAGCCGATGCCCCAGCTCGGGTCTACCCGGTCCAGCAGTGCGGCCAGGGAATCGGGGTCGGGGGCGGGCGTCACGCGGGCCTGATCGCCCCGGACTTCCAACGTTGCCCAAGCAGTCATGCTGGCACGCAGCGCCTCACGTACACGGTCTAGGTCGGCCATAGGCCCTGAGTCTAGCGGCTGGGGTTGGGGTGTGCAGCGACAGGTTGGCGAAAGATGGAGATGGGTTTTGGGCTGCTGCCAACCGACGCCGGATAGAGCGTGAGCCTTGGCCCCCGCCGCTTGTGGGACTCGCCGAGCTTCTTGGTCAGAACGGACGCCTATGAGGACGCCTGACCGCTGCGGAGTAGAGAGTGCAGTTCAGCAGCGCATCTGTCCATACAGAGAAGTACTTCTGTTTGCCTGCTCCCACGCTTTCTCCCACCCCCCAGCCCCCGCCCCCAAAGGGGTCAGGGGAGCTAAGCGCTGCGCTCGGCAGGATTCATCTTGTCGCGTCCAGACTGGGCTTGTTCGTTCACTTGAAGCCGAATTGCCAGTCGTCTTGCGCATGGAATTGGCCCGCCCACTGCGTGGACGACGGCCTCACACGGAGTTGGGCGGTAGAGTTTTGGGGATGTGATGTAGAAAAACGGAGCGCCGTGTTTGCCCCAGTGCCCCCCTTTTCCCACGTTCTACCCTCTACGATCTAGCCAATCTAGCTACCGCGTCAATGCCTCTTCCAGCGCCTCTGCGAAGGCTTCCTCGTCATCAATCCACGGGTAATGTCCGGCGTCCAGCACGGTCACGTCGGCGCCCGCGAGGTCGGCCAGCCAGCCCACCTGTTCGGGGTAACTGGTGCGGTCATGTGCGCCCGCGATCACGAAGATGGGGCGGCCTACTTCCTGCAAGAAGGGCGTGTACTCAAACTCCCACATGCCCTGATACACCAAGGCTTCCTGCACCTCGCCGCCGCCTGCCAGCTGGCCACCCGCATCGGCAAATTCCAGGTGCATGCGGCTGGGCGCGTCTTTAAACTGCATGGCGTTCAGTAGATCGCGCCCGTTCAGCAGCTCGAAGGCGGCCTCTACACGGGCGTTGCCTACCGCCGGATATTCACCTCCGGGGGTATTGGCCCGCAGGTCGTCGGCGGGGTCGTGCAGGGCTACCTTGCGGCGGGCGCTCGCCTCGGCCAGCAGGGTCAGGGCCAGTTCGGGAAAATGCACCCAGGGATTGACCACCACCACCCGCGCCGTGGTCTGGGGGTGCCGCCGCGTATATTCCAGCGCCACCAGCGCCCCGAACCCGTGCCCCAGCGTAATGATCGGCCCCAGATCCAGATGATTGCGCAGGGTTTCCACATCGGCCTCCAACGTATCGAGATCCAGCGCGGCGTCGCCCTGT